>JAJSAA010000297.1 GCA_024274995.1 Deltaproteobacteria bacterium | reverse complement strand
TACACCAACCTCGACTCCCCCTATATTGTTAGAAACGGCCCGATTAAAGACCCGTCTGAGTTCTTTCTAATTAAAGACACCGGGGAATTAGCCGGTAAATTTGAGGCCACGGATATCTTCACCGTCCACAATCCGACCGGCGAGATTAATTTTAATACTGTAACCCCCGCCATGCTGGATTTTTTGACGGGCGGCAGCAGGGAGGCCGCGGCCGCCTATCAGGCGGCTAAAAAGGAATACGGTTATAATATTCGAGCTGTTGCCGCTGAGATCATGGGCGACAAACAATATAGCCTTCTACATAACTATCTGGACTATAACCGCGGCATGAACCAATATTATTTCATTGTCGGTACCGGTTATGCCGATGTAGTAAAAGCGGACATAGAACAGCAGGACGAGACCCGGACAGGTGCCGTTAAGCCCCATCACACCGCCGTCATCGACAGTCTGCTGATCAGAAAAAGCGGCCGTAATTTTACCCGGATGGCCTGGCAGGAACGTTACCGATGAACTCAGGGAGCCAGAAAACAGGAGACAATGGGCCGTTTACAGCCCGGCCCGAATAATTTATGAAAGAACCTGTTGAAATAATCATCAGCAAACAGGGGATAACCCTCTGCCATCCCACCGACTGCGCGAAATCAGCCTTTATCGCCAGAGACGAGAAGGGAATTGGCGGCAGCATTGGCGAATTCATCAAATTCGCCAATGCTACCACTAACACAATTACCCTCTTTGTGGCTGAGGAGCTCCTTTTTTTCAAGGCCTTTGAACTGCCCCTTGATACCTCTGATCTCAAAGAGGCGGTAAGTTATCAACTGGAGCTCACCACCCCCTTCAACGACGAGACCCCCTGGTATAATTTTGAGGCGGTACGGGCTCCAGGACGCTATCAGATCACCCTCTATGCCGTCCAGAGCGCTTATATTGATGTCTATATCCAAGAGATGATTGAAGCGGGCTTTCAGGTCAGCGGTCTCTATCCAGAGAGCCAGCGCTTTGTCTGCCGCCTGAACCGCAAAAACCAATGGGGTCTGCTGCTGCCCGGTCGTTTTGTGAAGGCCTATGTTTTTAACGGCACCAACCTCGAAGACCGCCTGCTGTGCAGCGCTGAGCCAAGTTTCCAGGAGGCCGTGGAGGTCTGCCGCACCGACAAGATATACCGCTTAAGGCAATGGGAGGGAGAGGCACCGCCGGTTGAACCGGAACCGGAGGCCAAGCCCTATTTTGATTATCTCGACGCTCGCCTTCTCCTGGAACAGCGTCCCCTGTTAAAGTCCTATAATCTTTTGCCGCCCTCGTACCGGCAGCCCGACTACCTGAAAATAGTCATCGGCGTTCTCCTGGTTTTAAATATTGCCACCTTCCTCGCCTTTGGGATGGTCAAGACCTATAAGTTATGGCAATACAACAAAAATATTAACCAGGCCATTGAAAATATCATGCCTAAGGTTCACGAGTTGAGAAACGTGGAAGCCAGAGAAGAGAAAATACAAAAGACCATCCGCGAGATAGAAAGCAACGGTAAAAACATTGATCTTATCGATTTCCTGACCAAATTAACCCGCGCCATGCCGCCGACCTCCTATATTGACCAGCTGAGGTTTAATCCCAGAACCGGTATTGTCGAAATTATGGGTTATACTGAAGACGTAAGCGCCTTGACCGAAAAATTGCAGCAGGTGGGAGCCGCCAGTTTAAAGTCCACCAACCGCCGGCGCGGCAAGACCTATTTTAACGTGGAGATAACTCCATGAAACAGATCAGTCAAATCCTGAGCCAACTGCGCTCTCGTAATGGTCTTATTGCCATTGCCGTACTTCTCGCCGTCTTAAATATCGGCAGGCTTGCCATCGGCAAGTATGATGATATTATGACGGGTATCCAGACCAAACGGGCCCTGCTCGACCAATACCAGACAACTACCAGAAACTTAGATAGGTTAAAAAATAAGCTTAAAGAGCTTGAAGGTCGTCAGCGTCAATTTGATGCCCATCTCTTTACTGGAAATTCGGCCAGCGAAATTACCTCGGCCATGCAGATCCAATTGCAGGATATTCTCCAGCAGGCCGGCTTAAGCCCTGAGTCGCTGAGGCCAAGCTACAGGTCAAACCAGGGCAAAAACAAGATTTATGGTGAGGTTCTGGTGAAGATCAGGCTCACTGGTAGACTGAATAATCTTGTCAAATTCCTGGCCCTGGTTTACAAATCGAAGTATTTCTTAAAGATAGATAATTTCACCTTTAAAGCCTTCAGAAACAACCAGTTAAAGGTCTTCCTGGCGGTAAAGGGGTTTTACCGCCAGGCCAAGCCCAAGCCAAAGCCCAAGGTTAGAGACCGCAAAGTGAGTGCAAAAAGATGATAAAACTCGCCATAAGCGCTATTTTGTTCATCACCGTCTTTGTCATGATGCGGAGTATTGCCACCACCTGGCGGGAAAACAAAATCGCCGAACCGCAGACAGCGGCGCGGCGGATAAACAAGCCCGTCATACCGCCCCCCTCTGCCCAGCCCCCGGCCGTCACCCCTCCTGCGGCCGCCGCCCTGCCGAACCTCGGAAAGGGCTATCTCTTCAACCCGGAACGGAGCCTGACCGGCGCTGACAACACGACGGCCGAAAGGCTCAACGCCGCCAACGATCTGGGGATTCGAACAGATATCTCCGAGGTGACTTACACCGGCTCCATCATCGGCGATAATTTTAAAGTGGCCATCCTGACAATTCCGACCCCCAAGACCAGATTCCGGCCTTCACCACAAAATAGATTTACCCCCCGGAACCGCTTTCGTCCCCCCCGGAATCGTTCGGCAGTAAAAAATCTGCAGGTCAAAGAGGGTGATCTATTAAGCGGCTATAAGGTGACAGCCATCACCCCGGATAAAATTATCTTTGAAAAGGACGGCGACAAGGTAGAAAAATTATTATATGATCCAGATAAAAAGCGGCATTATACCTTCCGCGGCCGGCAGACGCCTCATTTTGTCAGGCCGGCCGAACCCCGGCAGGTACCGGTTAGCAGGACAAATACCATCCGTCCCAGGGCGCAGACCACCGGACGGAGCAGTGGCAGACGGCTGATAATCACCAGAAGGCCGCCAATCAAGCCCGATACCAGCCGGGTGGCACGGCGCAGACAGGCGCCGCAGTCAATTCCCACTGTTGCGCCGCCAATGCCATTTGAGCGTTAAAAAAACAAATGAGTTACAGTTCCATATTAAGGTGAAATATGAAAATATTTAATAAATTTTTGTTGATAATCATGGCGGCCCTGCTGCCGCTGAGCGGCTGCTCTTACAAGGGCAACAACCTGGATCAACACCAGACCTGGATGGATCTCCACGAGATCAGCCAGAAAGTAGACAAGGCCACCGCCGGCCGTAAAAAACAGCCATCTCTCCTGTCATCAAAAAATAAAACAGCGCTGAAGAAGCCGCCCCCCGGCCCTGATGTCCGGGATTTATCATCCAAAGAGGACACCATCAACCCCTACTTAAAGAGCATGACCGGTCAGAAGCCGCAAGAAAAGACCGCAGGCGTGGCCGGTGAAGGGGTGATGCTGAATTTCGATAATGCCGATATCTACGAGGTCATCCAGGTCATTGCTGAGACCCTGAATATAAGTTATATCATTGACCCGGCGGTAAAGGGGACGGTGAACATCCGCTCCGGCAAAAAAATTCCCACCAACCAGCTCTTTGTCATCTTCAAAAAGATCCTTAATATCAACGGTCTGGATATCCGCAACGAGGGGGATCATTACTATATATATGTAGCCGGTAAGCCCAGCCCCACGGCCATCTACAACAAGAATCAGGTCGGAGAACTCAAGCCCTCCGCCCGCCTGATTACCCAGATTGTCCCAATAATGCACCTGCCATCGGCCGATGCCCAGAAACTAATCGAGCCTTACCTCTCCAAACAGTCGGTGGTCTATAACCTGACAGATCAAAACACCCTTATTATCTCCGACTTTTAGAGTAAGATTATTGACGCCCTGCGGATATTATCCCGCCTCGACGTCTCATCTCTATCCTCTCTCGTAGTCGAAATGGTACGGGTGAAGCAGGCCCCGCTCTTTGATCTGCGGGATGAGCTGGTGGAGGTTCTAAAGGCCTTAAAGGTCAACAAAAAGTCCTTTGAGGGGGTGCAGATCCTCCCCCTGGAGCGGGTCAACTCCCTGCTTATTATCGGCTACGACAAGAGCCTGGTGGCAACCGCCATAAAATGGGTTAAGGAGTTAGATCGGGCTCCCACCGCCGGCCGCGACTCCATCTATATCTATAATGTCAGAAACTCCGTGGCCTCAAATCTGGCCAGTCTGGTGTCCTCTCTGATTTCCGGCAAAGTGGTGCAAAACAATTCCCGCAGCAGTAGCAAAAACAAACGCATGACCCCGCCCGGCTCGATACGCACCGGCAAGAGCATGCGGCAACCAACAATATTTAAAAAATCCCGCCCCGGCCTTAACGCCGCCTCCATGCAGTTTTCCGGAGAACCGGCCCTCATCCCCGATGATAGCCGCAATGTTATCATGATCCGCGGTCTGTACCCCGATTACGTACGGGTCAGAAGGCTCCTGGAACGTCTTGATAATATGCCTATGCAGGTCTTAATTGAGGTTATGGTGGCCCAGGTCTCCTTAGATGATAACCTGAAATACGGGGTGGAATGGGCTCTGAAAAACAACGCCGCTAAGATTCATGGTAGCGGTATAAGTTTTAATGAAACCGATGGGATGAAATTCAATCTGGCCTTTGATGATCAGACCGACATCTTTAAATTATTTAATTTTCTGGCCACCAATAACAATTTCACCGTCCTTTCTTCACCGCAGGTTTTAGTCTTGAATAATGAGACAGCCACGGTAAATGTTGGCGAGCAGGTACCAATTATCACCAGCGAAACCAGCGATACCACCAGCAGCACCACCTCCAACCGTACCGTGCAATATAAGGATACCGGCGTTATTTTAAAAGTTACGCCCCGCATAAACAATGACGGTATTATCCTCTTAGATATCGACCAGCAAGTCAGTTCAGTAAAGGATCAAACCACCAGCGGCATTGACTCGCCCACCATCTCCACCAAGGAGATCAAGACTAAACTGGCAGTCAAAAACGGCCAGTCAATCCTCATGGGCGGTCTTATCTCCCATAATGAGACAAACAACGAAAGCGGTATTCCCCTGTTGAAGAATATCCCCGGTCTCGGCTGGCTGTTCAAAACCAAAACCATTAAGAAGAGCAAAACCGAGCTGATGGTAATGGTAACGCCCTACGTGATCTCTTCGGAAGATGTGTTGGATGAGTATATAAAGAATTTTAAAGAAAAGCTCAGCGGCCTGCGCCAGCAGTTGGAAAAATGAGTGCAGACGTGAGTTAAAGGCGGAAACTAATTCTCTTTGCCTGATTCCATAAAGGCCCGGGCCACGGAACCGGGCAGCAGATGACCGCTGTCACTCAAGACAATATAATCATCAGGAAGTTGATCATTATTGTTATTGGCCTCCCGCAGGCGTTTTACCTCGCCCTTTAAAAAGGTTATCTCGGCTTGCAGATCTTTTATTTCCTGTTGAAAAACGCTGATATCATGTTGTAATTTATGACGTTTCTCAACGGCAATATCTGTCTTCTGCGCCTTGAGCTGTTCTAACTCCTCTACCAGAATTTTGATTCGCTCCCCAGCCTCAGCCAGGGCTGCGGCGGCTTCATCACCATTGCCATTATTATCCGGCTTCCTGGCTTCCAGCGCTAACTGAGTCTCGGCCAACTGCGCCTTATACTT
>JAJSAA010000296.1 GCA_024274995.1 Deltaproteobacteria bacterium | reverse complement strand
CTGGTGACCAAAGGTGCTGTTTACCTTTTTAAAATAATCAATATCAATCATTATGCAGCTTAAAGTCTCCTCAAGCCGCAGAGCC
This sequence comes from Deltaproteobacteria bacterium, assembly GCA_024274995.1. GTDB lineage: Bacteria > Desulfobacterota > Desulfobulbia > Desulfobulbales > VMSU01 > JAADIV01. The sequence goes on along the minus strand of JAJSAA010000296.1, from coordinate 2,212 downwards.
TTTAAAAGCGCCAGTTCAAAGATATGCATGAGAAAGCAGCGGTTAAAGACATGGGTCAGTTGATCCTTGGTCACCAGATCCTTAATCTTCAAGCGCATATTCTCAAAATTTAAGGTTAGATCACCTATTTCATCACTACTTGGCTTAATTTCAAGTTCGCTGGTGTAATTAAAGGCGATACTGTCCTTGGTTAATTTGTTCAAACGCTGCACCGGACGGATAATGTGTTGGGCGATAACAAGGATAATCAAGATAGAACACCAGGCCACGATGAGCAGGGCGGTACTTATCCTGTTCCTTAAAGTATTCAGCCGGGATTGGTAGAAAGAACGTGGTATTAAAAAGCTGACCTCGCTGTTGAATAACTGCTGTGGCGGCTGGTAGATCCGGCCCCGGTTCTCTAATGTGCCGTCTTTGCTTAAGGCGGCCTGAACCAGGGAAAACTCAGGTGGTTTCACGTTATTGCCCCTGCTTGTCGTCGAGATTGGCGGCATGAGGAGTTTTTTGTCCCGGCTGAGATAGATCGTCGCTCCCCTGATAGTCGTGAGTGAATTTATAAATTCAGACATGGCCTGTTCATTTATTTCTGTCACGAGGGCGTTTTTCTTGTTTTTCTTGTTTAATGCGGTCAGCGCAACAACTACGTATAGATGATCATGGGAGCGAAACCAGAAGTCGTTTTTTCCAGGGGTTGAATTTTTCAGTTTGTCTATCAGGTAGGGGGCATTGCGCCTGGTTGACAGGGGGATGATTTTGGCAGGGCTACCCTGGTAGAGATAGAGGGAGTTTATGAGAGGTGCTTTGTCTGCTATCTTCCGCAGGTTCTCCAGCGTCCCGGCATCCAGGGTCTGATGCTGGAGGAGGCGGTTGATGCTGGGGCTCAGAGCGGCGATAATGTCGTTAATCTGGTGCTGCAGGGCGCTGCGGGCGGCCATGATTGTCTGCTGACTCTGGAGAATAAGAATCTGATTAGTGTCTTTTTTGATGCCTTGGGCAAAGGAGTAGTAAATGATTCCCCCCAGAATGGCGAGCGAGGCGAAGACAACGCTGGTGAAGCTTAAGACTAATTTACCTTTTAATCTCACTTGCAGACATCCTTGACGCTGGCATTTTGTTCAGTAAGACAGGTGACAAGTTCCTTAACCTCGTCTTTGCTCAAAGGAGCGCCATGGCGCACCATACGTTTGACGGTCGTGAGCCATTTGGGCTTGTTCTTTTTTTCCAGTTTGCGGCAGATCCGGCCCAGATTATGGCAGGCGGTACATTTGGTGTTTAAAATATAAGCACAATTACCGGCAGCCTGGCTGATAAAGGCGTATCCGGTAGTCAAGAACAGGGAGATAAAAATTATGATGGCCGCTCGTTTGATTGTATTCATGTGCTCATCCTTTCGGAGATTAATTATAATGGACGGAAGGGCTCTAATTGCGCGTAACAGGTAATTATTCAGCGAGGGCTAATTACCTCAACTCGTAACGGTAACGATTATTTTTGCCGCAGCCAGTCAATGCGGCTCCACAGGCCCTGCATGATTTGTACTTCACGGTTATTCAGGCCGGCCCGGCCAAAAATCTGCCGGAAGGCGCGGGTGATATGGTCAGGGTTCTGATGGTCAAGAAAGTCAATATCAAGCAGAGTCTGACGCATATGCTGGCACATGGCCTCAAGGGCGGCACCGGGAGCCATGGTTTTCTCATGGGTGCTGCTTTTATCTCTGCCAGTGTGGCGGGCCTTGTGTAATTCATACAGGCAGACCGTGGCCGCCTGAGCCAGGTTCAACGAGGGTAATTTGTCATCTACTGGAATGGTGATCAGCCTTTGGCAGAGATCTATCTCATCGGTGGAGAGGCCGTGGTCTTCCCGCCCAAAGATTAGAGCCGCTCGATTGTGGTCAGCCAAATCTATAATTTGCCCGGCGGCCTGCCAGGGATGAAGAAAATCACGTCGATATTTACCAAAACGCCGGGTGGCGCCCAGGGCTAAATTGCAATCTGTCAGGGCCGTCTTTAAGTCAGGGTAAATCCGGGCTTGTTCAAGAATGTGAACTGCCTTTACCGCCATCCGCCGGGCCTCATCATTGAGGTGAGATACGGCCGGGTTGACCAGCCGTAATTCCTCCAGACCAAAATTCAGCATAGCCCGGGCCACGGAACCAATATTCAGTGATCCCTGCGGCCCGACCAGAACCACACAGGTGAGTGCCGCCATTCTT
>JAJSAA010000020.1 GCA_024274995.1 Deltaproteobacteria bacterium | reverse complement strand
ATAATATCTCGGTTTTATCGATATAGACGTAATTCTCGGCAGGATCAATCAGCTCGACAAATGCCTGAATACCAATGGGGAGTTTCTTCATGGCAGAATCAGAATTAAGGACAGACCTCAATTTATCAAAAGTATACTCTTTTGCGGTAGGATAATAGTCACCAAGTCTAACTCTACTTTCCTGAACTAATTGAGCGGGGCACAAAGATATTCCCCCTGCTGAATTCCCATCCTCTCAATACTAATTACGCATGGCATAGCTTTTCCATCCTTAACACGTTAGTGCATCTACCCCAAAAAAACCTGGCCGATTAAAGCTGAATCCTGCCGGGATTAGAGGGGGAGCGACGACGCACACCAGGAGGAGATATAATAGCTGGGGTTGGTGAAATCAAGGGTAAAAAGGGAAGCCGCCAAACAAGTCAACGTAATTATACGTCCGTCCTAATAATATATTGCCAAGAACGGGGTAAACCGGAAACCACTACTATCGAATTATTAACCGCCAACTTTTTTGGACACGATGGGAACATCGTAACTCCCGCTCATCAAGTCATACAAAATGGTTAGTCTGGTAACGCACCAGAAACAGCTTACTGGATTACTGCCTTAAAACCGTTAAAAAGCGAGCCCCATAGCGCTCCAGCTTATACTCGCCAACCCCAGTGACAGCAAGCATTTCAGCCTCATTCCGGGGGCAAACCGCAGCCATCTCGGCCAAGCTGGCATCGCTGAATATCACAAAGGGCGGCACATTATCCTCATCGGCTATCTGCTTGCGTAATTTTCGTAATTGCTCAAAAAGTGTTTCATCGTAGTCAAAAACTCCGAGGGGTTTTGACTTTTCTTTCCTAATTGCGGCCCGGATTCTGGGCTCCGGCATACTCAGGCTTATCTCGCCCCTGAGCAGCGGCCCGGATTCCTTAGTCAGAGACAGGACGGAATAATTGGCAATATCCTGCAAGAGATAGCCCTGATTAATAAGATGTCGAAGAAGGGCGCTCCAGAAATCACGCGGCCTGTCCTCGCCAATGCCGTAGGTTGAGAGTTGATTGTGCCTCAGCTGCAACAGACGTTTCCCCTTTGAGCCCCGCAGAACATCAATTACATGACCAATGCCAAAACGCTGTCCCACCCGATAAACGCAGGATAAAGCCTTACGGGCCTCTTCGGTAACTTCAATCTGGCGGGGCGGATTCAGGCATATATCGCAGTTAGCGCAGGGCTTGGCCAATTTATCACCAAAATAGGCTAACAGAATCTGCCTTCGACAGGTCTGAGCCTCGCCAAAGGCCACCATGCTGTTCAATTTATGGAGTTCAATGCGTTTACGTTCCTCATTCCGCCCCTTTTCAATGAGACTGCGGGCAATGGCAATATCACCATAGCCAAAAAGCAGCAGAGCCTCGGCGTTTAAACCGTCCCGCCCAGCCCGGCCAGTCTCCTGATAATAACTTTCGATATTCTTGGGCAGATCATAATGAACTACAAAACGGACGTTGGATTTGTCTATCCCCATGCCAAAGGCGACGGTGGCCACCACCACCTGAATATCATCGTGCTGAAAGGCATCCTGCACCTCCTGGCGCTTCATATCACTCAGCCCGGCATGATAGGCGTCGGCGGCAATCCCGGCCCGGATAAGATCCGTGGCAATGGCCTCTACTCGTTTGCGGCTCAGGGCATAGACAATACCCGCCTCGCCCTTGTGATCAGTTAAAAATTTCTTAAGCTGAACCGCTGGCTTGAGCTTGTCAACCACGGTATAGCGGATATTGGGGCGGTCAAATCCGGTGACGAAGGTGCGGGCTTCGGGCAGATTCAGCCCCCTTAGAATATCCTTTCTGGTGTGCGGTTCAGCGGTGGCGGTTAAGGCGATAACCGGCGGGCCGGGCAATAGTTCCCGCAGGCGGCCAAGCTGCTGGTATTCCGGTCTGAAATCATGCCCCCATTGTGAGACGCAATGAGCCTCATCAATGGCGAAAAGAGCAATCTCAATTCCTTGCAGACGCTCAATAAACGAGGCACTCATCAGGCGCTCGGGGGCGACATAAAGGAGATCAAGGGCGTTATCATGGAGGCGGGCCAGAATTTGGCGGGCCTCAGCCCCGTTGAGCGATGAATTATAACCGGCGGCTCTCACCCCGTTGGCGCACAGGGCATCGACCTGATCCTTCATTAAGGATATGAGGGGGGACACCACAATGGCCACTCCATTCCGCAACAGGGCCGGAACCTGATAACAAAGAGACTTACCGCCGCCAGTGGGCATTAGAACAAAAAGATCGTCACCAGCGGCCAGACTCTCTATAATTTCCAGTTGATAAGGGCGAAACTCCTTGTAGCCAAAGACCTGATCAAGTATTTCGTGAGGGGTTTTAGTCATTTTATTGTTTTTTAGTTCTGCCTGTTTTTCAGCCCAGGAGTATCCCCAGACCTGAGGCCCGGCGGGTACGACGACCCACCGCCGCCGACAAGAGCTCTAAGCGGCAGCCGATGAGGGTAAATTGTTCCCTGGCCCTGGTGATCCCGGTATAGATGAGTTCTCTGGTCAAAAGCGGGCTGTCATACTCCGGCATGGCCATTACCGTATGCTCAAACTCCGAGCCCTGGGATTTATGAACAGTCATGGCGTAGACCGTTTCAACCTCCGGCAGACGAGCCGGGCTGATCTTCTTCAACTCTCCTGAGGCGGATTGGAATACCACCCGCAGGCCGCTGTGCTCACTACCATCAGCGCCGTCAGGCAGGGTTATACCTATATCGCCATTCATTAGCCCCAGACTGTAATCATTCCTGGTCACCAAAACCGGACGTCCAGCATACCAGCCCTCGGGAACGGGAACAAGTCCGGCCTGATATAAAATCCTGGCGGTGAGATGATTGAGGCCTTCCACTCCCCATGCCCCATGACGGGCCGGAGTGAGGAGCTGAAAACGATTAAAGGCCTCTAAAAGCTGGCGGCACCAGCAGTCAATTCCCCCCTCCGGCCCCTGGCGGTAAAGCTCCAGAGCCGGACGATAACCCGTCAGGATAAGAGCCGCCAGCCTCTCATCTTCCGGACTCGTCAGCCTTAAGCGCCTGATATCGGTATAATCCTGCCAGACGGTTGCTACCCGCTCCTGGTCGCCAGCATTGACGGCCGCCGCCAGAGCCCCTATCCCGCTTTGGGGGCCAAAACGGTGGCTGTGGCGGAGAATGACAATATGCTGGTCAATTTCACCACCCTCCCCGCCAGCCTCCCGCAATGAATAGCCGGTATTTTTCTCTAACCAGGCCAGGGTCGCCGCCTTATAACCCGGCCGCTCCGCCTGGCGGCAAAGATCACCAAGCACCGAACCCGCCTCCACCGAGGCCAATTGATCCTTATCACCAAGGAGAATAAGAGCGGCCTCCTCGGGGAGGGCCGCCACAACCGCCGCCATCATCTCCATATCCACCATGGAGGCCTCATCCACCACGAGGAGATCAATATGCAATTTACAAAGGGCGTTATGAGTAAATTGCCCGCTGCCGGGTCGACGGCCCAGCAGACGATGCAGAGTAGCGACCTCCTCCGGCACCATGGCCCGCAGCTCGTCCGGCAGACGGGCGGCGGCCTGGCGAATGGATTCAGTAAGGCGGGCCGCCGCCTTGCCGGTGGGAGCGGCCAGGGCAATACGCAAGATCCGCCCCTGCTCAGAGGCCAGCCCGGCAAGGAGAGCAATAATCTGGACAACGGTGGTTGTCTTCCCGGTTCCGGGGCCGCCGGAAACCACGGTAAAGGCGCTGCGGGCGGCCAGAGCCGCGGCCACGCTCTGCCAATGGACATGAGTTTTGGCCCTCTCCCCGCTGTTGCGAAGCGGGGTAAAAAGCCGGTCTAACTGTGAAACAAGTTCAGGCCGTTCAAAGAGATGAGCCATCTTCCCTTTCAGGGCCTGGGCCACGTCCATCTCATATTGCCAGTAACGGCGCAGGTAGAGACGATAATCCCGGAGAACCAGAGGGGCGGCGCCCACCCCGCCGTCACTTACCAGAGGCGAGGCAAGAAGCATCTGCCGCCATTGCTCTTTTTTGATCCCCCGCAGCATGGCGGCCGGGGTAATAAGACCGGCATCCCCACCAGCATCCTCCGGCCCTGGCAGAACAGCCGGTTGATTCAGAGCCGTCTCCAGATCAAGACAGATATGGCCCTTGACCAGCTGCCAGCTCGTAAAGAGTGCCGCCAGCAGCACCAGGGGCGAATCCTCGGCCTCGGCCTCTAAAAAAAGGACAAAGGCCCGATCCAGAGCCCTGATCCAACCCTGACCGGCCCAGGACGTGAGCAGAGCATTAAACTCTGAACCTCTGGGATCTAACATATAGTTTTCTCCAGCCTGACCATCATCAACCGCTGCCCGCTGCTCAATATTCATCTACCCCCCTGATAATGATTTATATGAAAGTCACCTGCTAATGGCGTTGATTGCGCCGGGGTTTTTATACTTCGTTGTACCAGGATAGCCGAGCGTGGCCGTTACTCCCCCCGCAGAAGATTATCCAACCGCTCCACCAGCTCCAGGCTCGGTTTATCGGCATATACTCCATGGCCGGGGGCCTCCACCCCACGCAGAAAGAGGTATAAGACCCCGCCCACATCCCGCTCATAGCTGTAATCCGGCAGCCGTGCTTTAAGGAGACGATGCATGGCCACGGTGTAAAGCGTGTACTGCAGGTCGTAACGATGTTCCAGCATGGCTCTAAGCATGTTTTCATCATTATAGACCCTGGCGGCAGTCCCAAGATAATTCGATTTATAATCGAGGACAAAATAACGCCCCTGATAACAGAACAAAAGATCAATAAAACCTTTAAGCATACCGTTTACCAGCCCTTTGTTCAAGGGCGGCCGGGGGCGGCCAGCAATAACCCCGGCCCTGATTACGGCATCAAAGGTCGTGAGATCAAGATCATGGATGGCGAACATAAACTCAAGCTCGGCCTGCAGGGCATCCGGCCTCAGATCGGCCAGGGAACCGCTGCCGTCCCCCGGAATAATGGGGGCGGTAAGCAGAGCGCCAAGCCAGTCGGCCAATACCCCGCTCCATTGCTTCCAGTTTCGCCGCTGGCAGCGTTTATCAACCTCCCGTTGAAGCCGCTGCCCATCGGCGGCGAGTTCGGCAAAATCCCCGGCCGCCCATTCCAGCAGGTCGTGCAGAAAGGTGCCAGCCGCCGGGCCTTTGGGGAAACCAGCAACATAGGAGAGCTGTTCGTCAGTCGCAGGACTCACCGCCAAGTCCCGTTCTCTACTTTCTTCCTCTATGAGTGTCCGGGGAAAGTCCAGACCAGCATCAGGGCTCTGCCCCTGCCCCAGACCTCCATGCAGAATGGCGCTGTAGCTGGTAATCCGCCAGGCGCGAGAGATTATTCCCCTGAATTTACGAGCCCCGCCAAGCTCAGCATAAGCCTTTGGCGGCCGGTATGGGGTTGAATCGGCAGCCGGCAGGGGGATAATCTCCAGATGGGGGCAATCACCCCGCATCTCATCAAGCAGCCCCGGCAGTTCAGGCAGGCCAATCTCCACTCCGCCACTTAACAGATAGCCCAGGGCGGAGTAATGCAGATTAGAGACATCCCCGCCTTTATTGCTCCGTCCCATGACCCCCACCCCCAGCCAACAGGCGTATTGCGCCCTGGTCAAAGCCACATAGAGCAGCCGTAAATCTTCGGCGAGACGTTCACGGTCGGCGGCGGCCGTCTCTTCGGCCTCAGGAGCCAGAGTGAGATGCTCGTTACCGTCCTTATCCCGGTAGAGCAGAGGGCCGTCCTTGGCCTTCAGCGGCCGGGCATTACAGATAAAGGGCAAAAAAACCAGGCCGTATTCCAGGCCCTTAGCCTTATGAATGGTCACCACCTTAACCAGGTCTTCATCGCTCTCCAAACGGATAATTTCCTCCTCACCCACGGCCTGGGCGGCATCATTAATTTTCACCGTCAACCAGCGGATAAGCCCCTGTTCGCCTTCCAGTCCGCCGGCCACCTCCTGCAAAAGTTCTGAGAGCTGAAAGATATTGGTTAATACCCGTTCGCCGCCCCCGGCCACAAGATTACGGGCCACCCCGAAGTCACGAAACAGAGCACGCAGCATGGAGAGTACCCCGCGCCGCTGCCATATCTCCCGGTAATGCCGAAAACGCTCCACCTCCAATTCCCATTGGCCGCTGTCGTGATTGAGATTATCAAGCCAGTCAGGAGAGCGCTCCAGGAGGAACACCGCAAGGGCGGCCTTTAACAGCCGTTCCCGCTCCGGCATGGCACAGGCCCGCAGGAGATAGAGAAGGTCACGGGCCTCCGGCCCCTTGAACACCGAGTCTTTATCCGACAGATAGGCGGAAAGCACCCGCCGCTCCCGCAGGGCCTCCCGGATGGCCCTGGCCTCATTAATATCCCGCACCAGAACGGCAATATCCGCCGGCCGCAATTGCCGCTGGCCGCCGTCCTTACTAATAAACCGGGCTCTGGAGTTAAGTGCCAGGTTGAGCAACCGGACAATTTCGGCCGCCGCCGCCGCCGCCATACGCCCCATATAACCCTCCGGGCCGCTCTTGTTCACCGGGGCCTCCTGATCCAGCAGCCATACCTTGACCCCCTCCACCACTTCATCCTCCACCAGCAGAGACTCCTCACGGCCCTGAGCCTCAAGCCGCGGGCCGGGAATCTCATCGCCAAAGAGAAATGGGCCGCCGCTGTACCTCTCCCCGGCTGCGAAAATACAGTTCACCGCCGCCACCGCCGCTGCGGTAGAACGATAATTAGTGGTCAGGGTGTAGAGACGGCCGGCGGCATCACGACGGGCCTGGAGATAGGTATGGATATCAGCCCCCCGAAAACTGTAAATGGCCTGTTTGGGATCACCGATCATCAACAGGGCTGATTCAGCCGGGCGAAATACCTGGCTGAATATTCCGTACTGAACGGGATCGGTATCCTGAAACTCATCAATCATCACCACCGGGAACTGCCGGCCGATGATCCGGGCCAAACGGCGGCCGCCCTCCCCCGCCCGCAGAGCCCGGTGCAAATTATGGAGAAGATCGTCAAATCCTATTCTGGAGCGGCGTTCCTTCTCCACCTCAAGACGCTGCCGGAGATAACGGGCGGCATGGAGGAAAAAGGCCGCCCTGACCTCAAGGCGGGCCAGTTCACGCCGCAGCACATCGAGGCCCACATAGGCCGGATGCTCCGGGGTATGGCCATTTTTGGCGGTCCCGGCGTTCAAGGCACTCTGGGATAATTTTTCCAGGGCCTGGGGCGTGGGCAGAGTACCGTCCGCGACCCAGGCTGCTATTTCAGCAAGATGTTTTTCCAGGGTATCAGCCCGGTATTTATTACCGTTTAAATCCTTAACAGCTCGGGCGGCGCGCAATTTATCAAGGGCCGCCGTTAAATCCCCGCTCCAGAGAGAACAGGCCGCCGCTATGGCCCGCTGCCGCTCTTTAAGCACGGAAAATGGTTCCGGCCCCGGCGGCAGAGAGCTGATGGCAAGCCAGGGTCTTAGTTCCTGCAATAATTCATCAGGGGTAGAACAGCCGCAGGTTCCCGTCAGATCGGTGAGTTCCCCAACGGGCAAGGCGTAGATATATGAACGCCAATAATCACGAGCGGCCTCGATCATCAATTCCTCTTCATCACAATCCAGATCAAGGTCAAAGAGGGAGCCGCTGTCAAAGGCGTGCTGACGAAGCATACGCTGACACCAGGCATGAATGGTATGAATGGCCGCCTCATCCATCCACTGGGCGGCCCGGGCCAAGAACTGAGCCTGCCGAAGCCAGTCATCCTCTGCGTAGGCAGCCCGCAGACCATGCAGAAAATCATCACCCTCCCCCTCACCCCGGAAAAAAGCCGCCCCCTCAACGAGACGACGACGTATCCTCTCCCGCAGCTCTTCGGTGGCGGCATTGGTGAAGGTAACCACCAGAATTTCCGGCGGCATCAGCTGCCGAACCACAGCATTTGAGGCGCCATGCCCCAGAATCAGCCGCAGATAGAGGGCAGCAATAGTGTAAGTTTTACCGGTACCGGCCCCGGCCTCAATAAGACGAATGCCGTTTAAGGGTATAGTAAGGTTATTAAGTGAGAATAGGGGACAGACCACGATTAATTGGTTATATATTTAAATCCATCACCATCAATGGATATATTTGAATTGGTAGGGGCTCCCCTTGTGGGTGCCCAAAACAGAACGTGGCGACCAAATACAGGGCACCCACAAGGGGAGCCCCTACAGAGGATACAAAATTATTGTTTTATTCGCTCAATTTTCACAAACGGCTCCATCTGCCCT
>JAJSAA010000295.1 GCA_024274995.1 Deltaproteobacteria bacterium | reverse complement strand
ATTACCAGCCTTAACAATCTGACCGCCAAAACGCTTGACGCCGCGCCGTTGTCCCTGACTATCGCGGCCGTTCCTTGAGCTGCCGCCTGCCTTTTTATGTGCCATGCTGAAACCTCTATTTTCTTAATTTGGTAATCTCAGCCCTGAATTTCCTGAATTTCAAGACTGGTGAAATACTGCCGATGGCCCTTCATAACCTGATAGCCCTTCCGTCTCTTCTTCTTAAAGATCAGAACCTTCTTCTCACGATCCTGTTCAATGATCTTGGCATTGACTTTGGCCCCCTCAACAACAGGCTGCCCGATCTTAATATTTTCACCGTCAGCGACCAGCAAAACATCCTCAATAACAATGGAATCACCGACATCACCGCTCAATTTTTCCACCCGCAGACGCTCTCCGGCCTCTACCTGATACTGCTTACCGCCAGTACGAATAATCGCGTACATAATTACCTCCAATTTATATTACTCACCGCTGTCATCAACTTCATTCCAGCGGCCACATTAGCTTAAGAAACAGAATTACTTACCATATCCATTATTTTTGTCAAGTAAAAGCGACAGCGAACGGTAATCAGCTGATTTTTTGTCAGCATAAAGGACGGCTGCAATAAGCTCTTACGTGTGTCCCTTCTTTAAGGCTGGAAAACTGGTTGTGCTGTTATCCGAACCCCAGATAATGGCGTACTTTTCCACCGCCAAATGGCTGTCCGGTTCAATAATTATCTGAATCTGTAAATCATCTTCTATCTCGTGGATAGTTGAGGCCTCATCTTTAAGCATCATGGCGGCCACCCTGGGGTTGACCTTAATGGCGGCTCGAACCATACCCGGCAGCCGCTCTTTGGCAATTCTTCTGAAGATCTCATAGGCTACGGTGCGGCGTGATTTAACCCAGCCGTTGCCGGCGCAGCAATTACACGGCTCACACATAATTTGGACAATATCCTCCCGGCTTCGCTTGCGGGTCATCTGCACCAGACCAAATTCAGATACTTTTAAGATGTTAACCCGGCATTTATCACGTTTAACTGCCTCCTGCAGAATTCTTACCACCTCTTCCCGGTGGGCCTCTTGCTCCATGTCGATAAAATCGACAATGATTATGCCGCCAATATTCTTGAGACGCATCTGATAGGCGATTTCCTTGGCGGCCTCCATATTGGTCTTGTAAATGGTATCCTCCAGATCGCGCTTCCCCACATAACGGCCAGTATTGACATCCACCACAGTTAAGGCCTCGGTATTTTCAATGATTATATAACCGCCGCAGCGCAGCCAGACCTTTTTATTTAAGACTCGGCTGATGTCCGTCCCAATTCCATAGGCATCAAAAACGGGGATATTTTCAGCAAAATGATGCACCTTGTTCAGGAGGCGGGGGGCAAAGTTCTGGACGAATTGCCAGACCCGCTCGTAGGTCGCCTTGTCATCCACCACCACCCGGTCAACGCTGGGTGAAAAGACATCCCGCACCACCCGCAGGGTAGTATCCAGATCCTTATAGAGCAGATATGGGGCCTTATGAACGGCGGCTGAATCCTGAATTTCCATCCACAGGTTCAGCAAAAACTCCATATCGGCCTCTAAGAGGGCATGAGTGGCATTCTCGCCCACTGTCCGCAGAATAAAACCGGTATCTGCCGGCCGGAGGTTCTCGATAATCTCCTTCAACCGGCTTCTGGTTTCTTCATTCTCAATCTTGCGGGAAATGCCTATATGATCCGTCATGGGCATAAAGACAAGATTGCGGCCCGGCAGGGTTATATTACAGGTCAGCCGCGCGCCCTTGCTACCTATGGGTTCCTTACTGATCTGGACGAGAAGCTCCTGCCCCTCTACGAGGAGATCATCAATATTCATTCCCGGTTCACGTTTGGAAAGCGATTCCGGCGGCATCTGATCGTCATCGTGGTTATGGCCGTTACCGTTGGCGAGATTATCCACCTGCTGGGCGCCAATATTGACATCATCCACATAGAGGAAACCGTTACGTTCCAGGCCGATATCCACAAAGGCTGCCTGCATACCGGGCAGTACCCTGGATACCCGGCCATAATATATATTACCTGCCAGTCCACGTTCCGAGGGCCGCTCAAGATAAAACTCCACCAACTCGCCATGTTCCAGCAGAGCGATTCTAACCTCGTATGAAGTGGCGTTAATAATCAGATCAGTAGCCATTAGCATCGTCCTCCCGCCAGGCAAGTTTTACGGCCCGCACCGGCGTATCGTTATCGTTTACCCCCAACAGGGCCTGAATAAATTCCAGGGGTTTAATCCCGGCCTTACTAATCTCGCTGACCATGCTGAGCGCCAGGGTTGAGGTATCAAGCGCCTCTATCCCCCGTACTAAGGGCCGGACATCTATTTCTTTTTTTCTCCCCTTGCGAATGATAGAGAGGGGATATTCTTTGGCCCGCAGAAATTTATCTATCTCTGCCGCTGGTATCTCAACCGGCAGAGTAATCCGATAATCAGTAACAATTTTAAGGGGCTGTTTCTTGCCGGTAAGTTTAATCTCTATGATATTAAAGCCTTGAGGCATCTCATCATTCATTCGTTTAATCCAGCCATCAAGATCAGACAAGGGGGTCTGCAGCTCGGCGATAAAATATTCCGCCAGACTCTCCATTCCCAAAGGGAGGGCGGGACTGAAGGAAATTCGGGGTGAGGGATTAAAGCCCTGCGAAAATTTTACCGGCAATCCAGCCCGTTCCACCGCCCTGAACAGGGCCTGAAGAAACTCCAGATGGCCGACAAACCGGGCCAGGCCCTGTTTCTCGTAAATAAAACGATAATAATACGCCCCTTCCGGCTGGCGGACGGCTGGTCTGGCACCAAAGCTGCGGGGTACCTCAGCACGGGCCGCCGCGGCATCATAAACCACCGGCTTAACCTTTTTAAAATCACAGAGGCCGCAGCCCTGGCAACCATGCACCCGGCAGTCTGGGGTATAGGCCTCTTCCCTGGCCTTGGCGAGTTCTCTGATCTGAAAATCAGGCTCCAGCCCGCAGTCAATATGATCCCAGGGCAGCACCTCGTCCAATTCCCGGCGGCGCAGGTAGCTGTTCAGATCAATCCCCAGCTCGGCGGCTGCCTCTTGCCAGCGGGCTAGATTAAAATACTCCGACCAGGCATCAAGACGGGCTCCAGCCCGCCAGGCCTTCTCAATGAGGGGCGCTAAGCGCCGGTCGCCCCTGGAAAAGACGCCCTCTAAAAAACTATTCTGGGGGTCATTCCATTTTAATTTAGCCCCCTTGGGCATGGCCCTTTTCAGGCGGTCAATATAGTCATAGGCGGTGGCCGTGTCCAATTGTGGTTCCCATTGAAAGGCCGTGTGGGGTTTGGGAACAAAGGTACCGATACTGGCGTTTATCGTCCGGCCTTTGCCGCCCGCCACCCGCAGAGCCCGGGCGGTTAGAGCTGGAATTGCATCTATGTCCTCCTCGGTCTCCATGGGCAGGCCAAACATGAAATAGAGCTTAATCAACTTCCAGCCCAGCTCAAAGGCGGTACTGACCGTGTTCAGCAAGTCCGCCTCGGTAATCCCCTTATTAATTACCCGCCGCAGGCGGTCGGTTCCAGCCTCCGGGGCAATGGTAAACCCGGTCTTTCGTACCCTCTTGACCTGCTCCATAATCTCCGGGGTCAAGGTTCCAACTCGCATGGAGGGCATGGAAACCGAGATATGACGGGCGGCGAACTCATCCATCAAACGCACCAGGAGCGGGGTCAGGCAGGAATAATCGCCCGTACTTAAAGAGAGGAGAGCCAATTCATCAAAACCGCTGTTCTTTATACCCTTTAGAGCCAGATCCATGACCCGTTCCGGGGATAGCTCTCGCACCGGCCGATAAATCACTCCGGCCTGGCAGAAACGACAGCCCCTGGTGCAGCCGCGGGCCAGCTCCAGCCCCAGCCGGTCATGGACAATGCGGGCCAGGGGTACCAATGGCCGGTCAATGGCGGGCTGATCGCTCAGATCGGCCACCACCGCCCGCCGTACTCGAGCCGGGCGCCCGTTTAAAGGCCTGATCTCGGTTAAATTACCCTCAGAGTCATATTGCGGTTCAAAATAAGAGGGGACATAGACCCCCTCAATCTGGCTCAAAGAGTCCAGTATTGCCGCCCGTCCCTTTCCCTGCTCCCGGCCGGCGGCGATACAACGGGCTATGCTCAGTATTGCCTCCTCACCGTCACCAAGCAGAATGGCATCAAAAAAATCGGCCACCGGCTCGGGGTGAAAGGCGCAGGGCCCGCCGCCGATAATCAGCGGCTGCGAATCATCACGCTCCCGGCTGTAAAATGGAATAGCGGCCAATTCGAGAATGGTAAGAATATTGGTGTAACATAATTCGTAGGGCAGGGTGATACCCAGCATGTCAAAGTCGGATAGAGGTCGTTTACTCTCCAGACTGAAGAGGGGCAGGCCGCGCTCCCGCAGCAGACGCTCCATGTCAAGGTCGGGGGCATAAACCCGTTCCGCCAGGAAATCATCCTCCTGGTTCAGGATATTATAGATGATCTTCAGGCCCTGATGACTCATGCCTATTTCATAGAGATCGGGAAAGGCCAGGGCAACCCGCAGACGTACGCCCTGCCAGTCCTTGTTTATCACATTATGTTCATTGCCAAGATAACGACTGGGACGTTTGACAAGGGGGAGTAATTCTTCAATATTCAATGCAGGTTGATCCTTTTGTAATTATTGGGAATCTTAATTCTGAAGTGCTTTTTCCGTAACTTTTTTACGATTAACGGGTTTCTAATCTTGAGATTAAAAACCTGACGCCCCCCCAGCCGCATCCTGACTTCATCCGGCAGCTGGCATGGATTCTGACGGCCAGTGCCGCGGGATTGGTAATTATAATGAACATCAAGGGTTTTATAGCCGGGAGCCATGGCGAGATAGCGTTGTACCTGGCCGAGGGCTGGAGAAAATAAAATTTGGTCCGCACCCTGCAGTCTAACGTCGATCCCAGCCAATACCTGCCGTCGGCCGCCCCCTCAACGGTCAGCTGACGACCCGCTAGCCGCGGCCGGCCCAGGAGCCAGCAGGCTGTCTCAGCGGCCAGGGGTGGGGGGATATATTTTTGCCCGGTGATGGTGCCGCCATAGGCCAATTGGCTTTGCACCACAATATAATCATAACGGCGGCCGTTGGTAGTCAGTATATTTGCCGTAAGCCCGAGAGGAGTGAGGCCGTCAAAGCGCAGATAGCCAGGGGTATAGGTCAGCAGATAGCCCTCAATATCAGGCAGGTTCAGGGCCGGAATATCGAGGCTGACCTCGGCATCAATCCCGGCCGGACAGTTTTGCTGGCGGTCTCGAAAGGCGGTTCGCACCCCATCCGCCTGCCGCCCCCTGATCAGCGGCCCCTGCGGCAGAGTGGCACAGGCCCCGAGGCTGAGGATAGCAGTCAGACAGCACATAAGGCCGATATTCTTCAAAGCCGACAGGAAAATTGTTGCGGAGCGGAGACGGCTAATCACAATCATGGCCGTTTCAGCTCTTTAATCTTGGCCCGCAAACGCTCCTTATTCTTTAAGGTTCGGGCTGCCTCCAGGGACTTATGATAATTTTTGCGAGCCTCATTGTTCAGTCCCATGGCCCGCAGGACATCGCCAAGATGTTCATGAATGGTGGGGTCATCGCCCTGCTCTGCCAGGGCCTTCTGCAGCTCCAGCCTCGCCTTTTCATTCTCACCAAGTTTAAAATACACCCAGCCCAGACTGTCACGGATATAACCATCATCAGGACGAGCTGCCAGGGCCTTTTTAATATAATCCAGGGCCTTGTGAAGATGAACTCCCATGTCAGCCCAGGTATAGCCCACATAGTTCAAGGCCATGACATTATCCGCTTCTATACTTAGAGAGCTCAGCATCTGCCGCAGAGCAGCGTCCCCATGACCACCGCGATCCAGAAACAGAGCGTATCTGCGTCGAGCCGTCGCCGAATCAGGAAAGACCCGTATAGTCTCCTTAAAGGTCTCAACCGCCTTGGCCGTCTGCCCTGCCTCCTCATAGAGCACAGCCAGGGTAAAATAAAAATTTTCCTGATCCTGCTTACGATCGATAACCCCTTTAAGCAAATTAATGGCCGCCTTATAATCCTTTTCGTCGGCGTAAATTTTGGCCAGCATGAAGACCGACTCACTGTAGTTGTCGGCACCGGTATCCACCGTTAGCAACAGCTTCTTAGCGGCCCTGGTGTCGTCATTTTCATAATAGGCCAGGGCCAGGAGAAAACGAGCGTTATCAAATTTTTTATTCCTTTTCAACATGGCCTTGAAAAGCTTAATTGCTGCCGGGTAGTTCTCGGCCCGTAGATAAACCCGGCCCATGGTAAAATCAATATTGTCAGGATCAGCGGCCAGATCCCGCTCCTCTTTAAGTATCTTTAAGGCCTCTTTGAATTTCTTATCGCCGATATATATACCAACCAGGCGTCCCAGGGCCTCATTATTAACGCCGTTTGCCCGCCGTAATATCTTCCGGTAGAGCGTAATGGCGGCCGCTTTATGGTTAGACTGCTCATAAAAGGCCGCCGCCTCCAGGGCCAGGGGCGGTAACCAGTTTATTTTCAGAACCTGTTTATAGGCGGCCCTGGCCTTATCAAAATAATGTGTTTGCCGGTAAAGACAGGCCAGATAATAATAACCAGCAAAGGAATCAGGCACGATCCGCACCATTCGTTCCAGGACATTACGGGCCTTTAGATAGTCCTTTTGCCGCAGATATACCTTACCCAGTTTGAGCATTATATCGCTGTTGGCCGGGGCGTGCCTCAGGGCCTTAAGGTAAATTTTCTCGGCCTTGTTTAAATCACCCATGGAAACATAGAGATCGGCCAGAAAGACCCGCAGCCCTACATTATGGGGTTGGGCGGCAATCAGTTTTGCCATCCAGTTCACGGCCTGCTTTGTTTTACCCATACGTAGCAGGAGGGCTGAGAGGCGGCGAACGAGATAGTCTGAATCAGGATCACAGACAATGGCCTTTTCGTAGGCGGCCTGGGCCTCATCGTCATGACCGTCTAATTCGGCGCTTCGAGCCCAGAGAAAATAAAAATATGAGCAGTTATGATCTACCTCATCGGCAGGCTCCCGCATCTTGTGATAAGAGGTAAGATTACTCACCCGCATATTATACGGAGCACAGGAGATAAGCAGCAGACCGCAAAAGATAAGAACTATATAATTCCTCATTCCATCCGCCTTTTAAGATTAAGGGCCTGTAAAGAAATAATATGACCCTAAGCGGGGGGTAAAATCCCCTTAACCGCCTGCCAGATTCTCAGGCGCACCGCGTTAAGGTCTCCGGTTCCAGGTAAACGCCTGATATAATCACCGGTAAGCCCCTTAAAGACCGCCGCCACCTTAGTCAGATAATCTTCCTGTTCAAAATCATTGGGTGTCTCCCCACGTCCCTGGCGAATACGGGCAACCGACAGAGTGGGCGGTACCTCAAGAATCAGGGCCAGATCCGGAGATGGGGCAAAATTATTGCGGTGCAGAATATCGTCAGGATCCAGGCCGTTAGCCCCTTGATAGGCGGCAGTGGAAAGAAAATAGCGGTCGGTGAGTACAATTTTGCCACTCTCAAGGGCTGGATTTATCACCTCCGCCACATGCTGTCGGCGATCGGCAATAAAAAGTTCCAGCTCCTCTGCATGGCTGACCGCCTCCCGATGACCGTAAAGTTCTCTTATTCGCTGGCCATAGGATGAGTCGGTGGGCTCACGGGTCAGCAGAACCTCAAAGCCTTCCTCCCGCAGGGTCTCGGCCAATAATTCTATCTGAGTTGACTTACCGCTACCGTCGATGCCCTCAAAGGCAATGAGACGCCCCTGACGGACGGGAGAAGAGGGCAGGGGATGCGCCGCCCCGTATTGCCGCCTATTTTCGGCGATCATGGCCGCCATCTCCACCGCCGCCTTAAGGCTGATGGGGCTGGCCAGCCCCTTACCGGCTATATCATAAGCCGTACCGTGATCCACCGAGGTGCGAATATGGGGCAGACCTATGGTAACATTAACTCCATCGGCAAAATGCAGGAGTTTGAAGGGAATGAGGCCCTGATCATGATACATACAGACCACCAGATCAAAATCCCCGGCGGCGGCTTTGTTAAATATAGTGTCAGGAGGAAACGGCCCCTCTACCTGCCAGCCCATGGCCTGGGCCAGGGCAATGGCTGGGGCAATTATCCGCTCTTCTTCATCGCCAAACATACCGTCTTCTCCGGCATGAGGATTGAGGGCTGCCACTGCCAGCCTGGGGTTCCGGACGGCAAAATCACGGCGTAATGAACGAGCGCTCAAATCAATTAAATCAACAATTGCCTCAGTAGTCAAAGCAGCGGCCACCGAGGCCAGACTTTGATGAATGGTGGTCAGGGTCACCTTTAATGATTTACCGGCCATCATCATGGCAAATTGTTCTGTTTTAAAGAGATGGGCCAGCATCTCGGTATGGCCTGGATAATCGTACCCCGCCTCGTGGAGAGCGGCCTTGGTAATGGGGCAGGTGGCCATGGCGGTTAGACGGCCTTCCTGCAGGAGGCGGGCCGCCGTCTTGATATAGGCGGCCATGGCCAGACCCGTCTGCCGGTTGGGACGGCCATAACGCAGTTGCCGGTGATTCAAGACGGCATCGGCATCAACATCCGCCACCTGATAGACATTTATCGAGCCCGGCCGCAGGGGTTGACCGGGTTGCCAGGCGCAAATTACGGTGGGCAGTCCGAGGAGGCGGGCGGTGGAGGTCATCACCTCAAGGTCGCCGATTATTACCGCTCCGGGGCCTTCATTGGCGGCCTGCCAGAGATATTTAAGGGCCACCTCCGGCCCGATCCCCACCGGGCAGCCCATGGTAATGCCGATTAAGGGGGAATTCGCAATATCCATTATCTCTCGCCCCCTTTGCTTATCTTGCACGTCACACCTCATTTAAACAATCAACGTAACTTATAGTTGTTCCAAGAGAACAAAATAAATGATTATAGTTTGTAAATAAAAGAATGCATCTCCCCGTTACAAATATCCGTAACTTATCGTCGAACGATTTTAAATAGAGTTTTGGACGGGTGAGTGCTGTTGGTTCTAACGAATGCTCAGAAGCCGATTAAATAAATCTTGCTATAAGTTTTTCGAAATACCAACTGGCTGCGTTTTTAAACTGTTTT
>JAJSAA010000294.1 GCA_024274995.1 Deltaproteobacteria bacterium | reverse complement strand
TGGTGCCGTCCTTGATTACCATCCCCTGGGTCAGCAGATTGGTGAAGGGTTCATCAATATTGAGATAACCCATATCGCGCATGGCCTTGGTGAAAAAACGGGCGTAAAGCAGGTGAAGAATGGCATGTTCCACCCCGCCGATATACTGATCCACCGGCAACCAGTAGGCAGCGGCCTGCTTATCTATCATCCCCTCTTTATAATGGGGATTGGTGTAGCGGGCGTAATACCATGAGGACTCCACAAAGGTATCCATGGTGTCGGTTTCACGATGGGCCGGGCCGCCGCAGCACGGGCAGGTGGTTTCATAGAAGCCGGGTAGATGCTGCAGGGGGGATTTGCCGGATTTAGCCAATTTGACCTCGGTGGGCAGTTGGACCGGTAGATCGGATTCCGCCACCGGTTGAATGCCGCATTTCTTGCAGTTCAACATGGGAATGGGCGTTCCCCAGTAACGCTGGCGGGAAATGCCCCAGTCCCGGAGCCGGAAGGTGGTTTTGGGCCGGCCGAATCCCTGATCGGCGGCGGCTTTGGTAATGGCCGTCCTGGCCTTAATGCTGTCCATACCATCGAAGTCACCGGAGTTGATTAAGGTTCCCGGCCCCTCATAGGCCTGATCCTTCGGCATCTCAGCGGTGGGGGGATGAATGACCTCTAAACAGGGGATATCATATTTGGCCGCGAATTCATAATCCCGCTGATCGTGAGCCGGGACGGCCATTACCGCCCCGGAGCCGTATTCCATCAGCACGAAATTGGCGGCATAGATGGGCAGCCGCCGGCCGGTGAAGGGATTAAGGCAATAACTGCCGGTGAACACCCCTTCTTTCTCCAGCTCCTCGCCGTATGAGGCCCGCTGTTTGGCGGCTTTGGTACGTTCAACGAATTCTTTGACCTCATCTTCGGTGCTGCCGCCCTTTGACAATTCCATGGTCAGGGGATGTTCCGGGGCGATGGACATAAAGGTGGCTCCGAAGATGGTATCGGGGCGGGTGGTGAAGATAGTGAGTTCTTTAGTGCTGCCCTCAATGGGAAAATTGATTTCTGCCCCCGTACTCTTGCCAATCCAATGACGCTGCATGGTCAGTACCTTGTCGGGCCAGCCGCCAAGTTTCTCCAAATCGGCCAATAATTCTTCGGCGTAGTTGGTGATTTTAAAGAACCAGCCATGCATTTCGCGGGGGACTACCTGGGAGTCACAACGCCAGCATTCGCCATCAATGACCTGTTCGTTGGCCAGGACGGTCTGGCATTGTTCACACCAGTTAACCGTGGTCTTTTTGCGGTAAATCAGCCCTTTTTGGTAAAGTT
The DNA here is from genome assembly GCA_024274995.1 of Deltaproteobacteria bacterium. Taxonomy (GTDB): domain Bacteria; phylum Desulfobacterota; class Desulfobulbia; order Desulfobulbales; family VMSU01; genus JAADIV01. The sequence continues at coordinate 6,208 of JAJSAA010000294.1, read as the reverse complement.
CAATAAAGAACTTTTGCTCCCAACGGTAATATTCCGCCCCGCAGGTGGCAATTTCCCGCTGCCAGTCATAGCTGAAGCCCATGCGGCGCAGCTGGCCCCGCATATAGTCTATATTGTCGTAGGTCCAGCGGGCCGGATGGGTGTCATGTTTGATGGCGGCGTTTTCCGCTGGCAGGCCGAAGGCGTCCCAGCCCATGGGATGGAGGACATTAAAGCCCCGCATTCTCTTATAACGGGCAATGACATCGCCGATGGTATAATTGCGGACATGGCCCATATGAATGCGGCCCGAGGGGTAGGGGAACATCTCCAAAAGATAATATTTTGGCCCCTTGTCTTCCTTGACCGCGTAGCATTGTTCACTTTGCCATTTATCTTGCCATTTTTGTTCAATGGCCGCAAAATTATAGTGTTTAGCCATTTATTTATTAACCTCGTACATTGTTGAAAAAGTTAAATTCAGCGCTTCCTATGTAAGCGTTTCAGGCCAGACTTATGAAAAGGCTGCCGCCTCATTTTGCTGCCGGGCCAGGTTTTCGAAGGTGGTGATCTCAGCCAGAAAAGCCAGTTTTACCGTGCCAATCGGGCCGTTTCGCTGCTTGCCAATGATGATTTCCGCCGTACCACGGTTGGGATTATCTGGTGCCTTATTATATACTTCATCACGATAGATGAAGCAAATAACATCCGCGTCCTGCTCAATTGCTCCCGATTCCCGCAGATCTGAAAGCTGGGGGCGCTTGTCTGTACGGCTTTCCAGGCTCCGGTTAAGCTGGGAGAGGGCTATAACTGGAATTTTCATCTCCTTGGCCATGGCCTTTAAGGAGCGCGAAATGTCGCTGATCTCCTGTTCGCGGTTGTCGATACCAGCCCGGCCCCGCATGAGCTGTAGGTAATCCACTATCACCAGGCCTATATCATGTTCGGCCTTCAGTCGTCTGGTCTTGGCCCGCATTTCGAGTACCGTGATGGCTGGGGTATCATCAATGAAGATGGGGGCCTTGCTGAGCATGCCCGTGGCCCGCACTAATTTAGGCCAGTCCGTATCCCGCAGATGTCCGGTACGGACTCTTGAGGCGTCTACCCGGCCCACGGAGCAGAGCAGGCGCATGGCCAATTGTTCCTTCGGCATTTCCAGGCTGAAAACCGCCGTCGGCACCTTGGCCAGTATGGCGGCGTTCTGGGCGATATTCATGGCAAAGGCGGTTTTGCCCATACTGGGGCGGCCGGCAATGATAACCAGGTCAGAGGGCTGAAATCCGGCGGTCTTATGATCGAAATCGTTGTAACCGCTGGGTACTCCGGTGATCATCTCCTTACGTTCAGCTAACTGTTCAATATTTTTGAAGGCCTCGTTGATGATCTCATTCATCCGGTAGAAGCTCTGGTTGCTTTTGGAGCTTGAGATGTCAAAGACACTTTTCTCGACGTCATCTAACAGGAGATCGATATTGTCCTGTTCCTCGAAGCAGCGGCCGGCGATTTCCGAGGTAGTTTGGATCAGTTGGCGGAGGATGCTTTTGTTGCGGACAATGGTGGCATAATAGGCGATATTGGCGGCCACCGGCACGATGTCGGTAAGTGTCGCAAGATAGGCGGCCCCCCCAACTTCATCCAGTTTATGGCTGTCCTTTAAGGAGTTGATAATGGTAACCAGATCCAGAGGCTCAGTTTTATCAAAGAGGCTGAGCATGGAAATATAGATGGTCTGGTGAGCCGGTTTATAAAAATCAGAGGGGGTAAGGAGGTTTACAACTTTATCCATGGCCGGCTGGCGGAGGAGAATAGAACCGAGAACGCATTGTTCAGCCTCAATGTTTTGAGGCGGCAGGCGCTGGCCGATGGTTGAGGGATGAGATGGCGCTTCCATTGGTGAGTTGTGATTCCGAGAGGACGTGAATAGTTACAAAATTACAATGCCGGGATGCGTGAACATCGCCGGCATTGTAACTACCTCATACAGACTCTATATAAATTGTCCCGCTTGCGGTCTAATCTTAAAAACAGGCCGCCGGGAACAATGATCAGGGTCTCTGCTCTGCCATTATCAACGGCGGCGGCAACAGCATGGAGGCAACAATACTATCATACTATGCCGCATTGAAAGCCGCTTTGGCAGTCTGAATAAATATTACTCGGTCTGCGGTATTATCTCAACTTTGATGTCGGCGTGAGTCTGGTAGCCGATCTTGATAGGTACGTTAAAAATTCCCACCGTCTTGATGGGTTCATCAATGGCAATCTTACGGCGGTCTACTTCAATGCCAAGTTCGGCCAATTTGTCGGCAATCTCGGAGTTGGTAACCGAACCGTATAATTTGTTCTCGTCACCAACCCGCTTGCTGATAGTAACCACGGCACCGGCAATTTTTTTGGACAGCCCTTCAGTCTGCTGGCGCAGCGCTGATTTGCGGGATTCAATGGCATCTCTCTCCAGCTCAAGGCGAGCCTTGTTGGTCTTATTAGCAAGGACCGCCAGATTTTGGGGAATAAGGTAATTACGGCCAAAGCCTGGTTTTACTGCGACTAAATCCCCTTCTTCTCCAAGATTATCCATGGTCGTTTTCAATATTAATTCCATATGTCCCTCATTCTATGTAGTTTTAAGGTAACTTGTTTAACTGCACTCCGATCTGAAGCACATCTAAGCAGTTACAGCTCTGCGTTTAGGGCAATTTACAGTCACACCTAAATAGTTACGTTTTAAGTTTTTAAATACTTGTATTCGTGTATTCAAACAGGGCGGATAAACGTAAGCACTTAATAGTTATCTATTCCCCGTTAATTTTATCTATGGGCTTGGCCTTACGAAAGTTGGCCCAGATCTCAACAATCCCCAGAAAGGCCAACATGATAATACCATAAGCCTGAATTGTAATAATTATATAGATCAGAAACCTTATGGGTCTCGGTACCTCCCATTTTTCCATAAGACTTGTCAGAACCGCCAGTCCCTGTAGGAAATAAAGAAAACCAAGCACCAGAACTATATTAAGCCCCGCAGTGTTCAACCAACTGCTGGGGATCATTAAAGCAAAAACTCCGGCAATGAACAGCCAGATTAAATTATCCGGCAGCCGCCAGCGGCGGAAATCGTCCCATACTTTAATGCCGCTTCTTTTTAACAAATGGTTGGCTAACAGCAGATTCAGCCAGATTGTGCAAATGGCTGAAATCAGCAGACTGCCGGGAAATATGCGGGGAACGGTTTCCCTGGTCCGCTGAAATACCTCTTTGAGCTGGGCCTTGGAGGCAGGGGTGAGTCCTGGCGATGTACTGTACGACTTAAAGGCTATGCTCAACGATGTATCAATTTCTTTCAGTACCGCCTTGTAAATATTAACTTGGCTGAAGGCACTGAAGGCAATGCCCAGGACGAGCCAGGTAAGAATTATCGCCCCTATGCCCTTAAACCCGGCCCGGTGAATACTGTCACCCTGATTAATTGATTGTCCCAGGATGATTCCGGCTGGTATCAGACTCAGGGCTGAAAAGACAATCTGGACATCAGCGGCCGTAATCATAATAAGGCCAGCTGCCGGAATAGCCGCATAGGCTGTCGACCTGCTGCCCCGCTTAAAACCTAAGACGGTGATATAATATATTACCGGCAGAGGAGTAATGAAATATAGCCAGAAGAAAAAACTGCTGACTACCGGCAGGGTAAGAATAAGCGCGGTAATGCCTATTGCCGTTAAATAATATTGGCCGCTGAAACTCCTCTTTGCCTGTTCCAAGTCATTATAGGGGTGTTGATCTGTTCAAAAGAATGTTGCTTTACAGACGGGTTGTGGCGCTATAGGGCAGCAGGGCGATTTGACGAGCCCGTTTAATGGCCTCACAGCATTGCCTCTGGTGCTTGGCGCAATTACCATATATTCGGCTGGGAATAATCTTGCCTTGGTCGGTGATAAAATTGTTTAAGGTCTTGACGTCTTTGTAATCAATCGCCAGGCTACTGTCGGCACAAAACCGGCATATTCTTTTGCGGATAAAGGTTTTCTTCTTATATTGTTGACGGGTTGGCGCTGCCATTTTTTCTGTCTCCTGTTGTATCTTGGGCCTTAGGCCGGATCTGCCGCTTCTGTAACCGTTTGCGGGGCTTCCTGTGTCTCGGCTTCTGCAGCCGGGGCGGTTTCTACTTCCGCTTCCACTTCCACTTCTGCTTCCGCTTCCACTTCTGCTTCCGGGGCGTCAGGGGTGTATGTATCCTGAATTTTTATGGTCATGTATTTCAGGGTATTCTCATCGATACGAAAGAGACGTTCGATTTCGTCAACTGCTGCGGGGATACTGGCGTATTCCGTTAAAATATAATAGCCCTGGCTCTCTTTTTTGATGAGATAAGCCAGTTTTCTGAGACCCCAGCGGTCAAGCTTGATGATGGTGCCGCCAGCCTTCTCAATAACGGCGTTGGTTCGGTCGATAATGGTGGTTATATCATCTTCATTGGCCGTGGGCCGGATAATATAGATTGTTTCATACCTGCGCATGCTTCCTCCTTGTGGACTATGGGCGATTTCCCAGGCCCTCGTGTTTCCTGCCTTAGAGAGCAAGAAGGTTTACGGATAGAGGCTGAAAAATAAAAATCCAGCCAGAGAATAAACGGATTCTTTACCATACAATCTTGTTTTATGTCAAATTATTTTTGTTGCGCTGCCACAACTTAAGTAATTCCGTCTCTGACAGGTCGTGAAGGTTAAGTCCTTCCTCAAGGGCCAGGTTTTCCAGGCCGCGAAATCGGCGGATAAATTTTTCGGTGGCAAGATGCATGGTGTCTTCGGCATTTATATTATGGAGGCGGGCCAGATTGACCAGCATGAAGAGGACATCACCCATTTCTTCGATAATATGGTTTTGATCATCGTCTCTCAAGGCCTCTAATAATTCTTCGGTCTCCTCGGTAAATTTATTTATTGCCGCCTGCCGCTCGCTCCACTCAAAGCCATTATGGGCCGCCCGTTCAGATACCCGTTGAGCCCGGCGCAGGGCCGGCAGACTTTTAGGGACTCCGGCCAGGCGGTCGGCAGCGCTGGTGGCGGTTTTTTTCTCGGCGGCCTTGATCTCGTTCCAGCGCTGACTCTGCCGGGCCGCTGAACCAACCTTTTCATCACCGAAAACATGGGGGTGGCGGTGGACCATCTTGTCGGCGATGCCGCCGATGACCTCGGTCAGTGAAAAGGCATGCCGTTCTTCATAGAGCTGGCTGATAAAGACAAGCTGAAAAAAGAGATCGCCCATTTCCTCCTGAACGGCTGCTGCCCGGCCGCTGTCGATGGCATCGACCGTTTCGTAGCATTCCTCAAGAAGGTAGGTCTTCATGGTTTGCGGGGTCTGCTTTTTATCCCAGGGACAGCCGCTTTGAGGGTTGCGCAGGGCGGTGATAACTTTGTTTAAACGCTGGAGTTCCTGCTCAGTGGTAGTCATGACTTAATAAGGGGAAAGTTGTTGGGAGGTGGTCTCGGGGAAGATCTATTCCTTAGCGGTTGTTTTTTTGTCGTCGTCCTCAGGGGCTGGTACGCTGTCGTCTGTTTCTGGAGCGGGGTTAGACGGCGCTGATTCCCTTAAGCTCAGAGCGTTATCAATAATCCGGCGGCCCACGCCGAGGCGGGCTCGTAAATCAGAGGGTTTGCAGGGCTTAACCAAGAAATCATCGGCACCGCCGTCTAAGGCCATGAGTTTTTCTTCATGCGACTTCCGTGAACTAAACATGATAGCGTAAACATAAGGCCCGGTGCGGGTACGCAACCGCTGACAGAGCTGAATTCCGCTGATCCCGGGCAGGTTCCAGTCTATAATGGCAAGGCGGATGGCAGGATTTTCCTCTAATAGTTCCCAGGCCTTATCGCCGTTATCTGCCGAAATGGCTTTATATCCCCATTTGGCGAGGAAGTTTTCTACCCCTTTACGTACTACCGGATTATCTTCAGCCAGCAGTACTAAGGGCTTGGAAATTTTTGACGGCACCATAATAAGGAAATAACCTTTTACCAGTCCTGAGATTTATCTTAAAGGTGAGATTACCATTTCTTATCTTGAATAACAATATCTCTCTGAATAAGTGGTATATTTTTCTGCTTGACTGAACTATTTATACGCACTATGTTCACCAACAAACTTTATCATGTTATTTGAAAAGGTTCGTCTTTTGTGGACGATATATTTATTAATATATGGATTGGAGGATTATGTTATGTCAGTTTATGTT
>JAJSAA010000293.1 GCA_024274995.1 Deltaproteobacteria bacterium | reverse complement strand
CCAGTCACTGTACCGCACGAAGATGCGTAACATGATCAGCGGTAATATGTTTGAAAGAACCTATCGCTCCAATGATAAATTTCACAAGGCATCTCTCGAAGAGCGAACCATGCAGTATCTGTATTCCCAGGGCGATGAGTTTCATTTTATGGATAATCAGAACTACGAACAAATTGCCATCAGCCGGGAAAAATTAGGCGAAAATGTCAATTTCCTGATTGATAATATGGATGTTCAGGTTTTGATTTTTAATGAACAGCCCCTTGATGTTACCCTGCCCATCTCGGTTAATCTGCGGGTTATTAAAGCCGAGCCCTGGGCCAAGGGCGATACCAGCGGCAGCGACAGCAAGCCGGTTACGGTGGAGACCGGCTATGTCCTTCAGGTTCCCCCCTTTGTCAATGAAGACGATCTGCTCCAGATTGATACCCGTACCGGCGAGTACATGACCAGGGTCAAAGAATAAAAGGTGTTATCAAGTCAAGAGTGTGGTTTGTTGAGCACTTATAATATAAGTAACAGCTATGCGGCTTAATATTACCTCTTTGCGGGAACGGGCTCGTTTATTACAGGCGGTACGCTCCTTTTTTATTGACCGTGAATATCTTGAGGTAGAAACTCCCATCCGTATTCCAGCCCCCATTCCCGAGGCCTGGATTGAGGTGGAAACGGCTGGTGACTGGTTCTTGCAGACCTCGCCCGAGATCTGTATGAAGCGTCTCCTGGCGGCCGGGCTCCCCCGGATATTTCAGATATGTAAATGCTTTCGCCGCCATGAGCGGGGCAGCCGCCATCTGCCGGAGATGACCATGCTGGAATGGTACACGGCTCATGCCGACTATCATGATCTGATGCGGGACTGCGAGGAATTGTTAGGCGTAGTGCTTTCCCGCCAATGCCTGCCGGGATTTGACGGTAGTATGATTGATTTCACCCCGCCCTGGCCCCGTCTTTCTCTAACTGAGGCCTTTAACCGCTATGCCCCCATATCCCTGTCTGCGGCCCTCATGGCAGATAGTTTTGATGAGGTCTTGACCCGTGAGGTGGAACCGCGCCTGGGACGGCGGCAGCCCGTGTTTATCATTGATTATCCGGCCGTCCTGGCCTCACTGGCCAGTCTTCATCCAGATAACCCCGCTTTGGCTCAGCGTTTTGAACTATATATCTCCGGCATGGAGCTTGCCAACGGTTTCACTGAGTTGAATGACGCCGATGAACAGCGCCGGCGATTCGTTAGGGAGATGGAACTAATTTGTGCTCAAGGCCGAGAACCCACTCCGATGCCCGAAAGTTTTCTTGCCGATCTCAGCCACATGCCCCCTGCTTCTGGTATAGCTATGGGGCTTGATCGTCTATTGATGATTAACTGTGGAAGCCGGTGTATTGATGAGGTAACAGCCTTTACACCGGAGGAGTTATGATGAGACTGAAAACAAGTGAAATCAGTAGTAGCCCATCTAAAGTTGCGAATTAATCTAACTATATTTGTGAGATTTATACGATGAAAAAAATGATGGAACATTTCGATCTTGGCTCCATGCTGATTATTGCGGTTACCTTTATCCTTTTTTCTATTGCCTTATTCAGCACCGGATTTACCCATGATCTATTTTTAGAAGCCGGTGTACTGCTTGTTTCAGTAAAATTGATAATAATGGCTTACAAAAACAGCAGAGCTAACCAAAAAATAATGCAGGAACTTTATGCTATAAAAAAAATATTGACCAAAAGGCAGTAACTTCTCCAAAAGTGGTGCTAAACTGTATTTTTACCACTAACTTCTTGATTTAAAAGTATAAATAAAGAAACTTCATTTAGAAACTTACTGTTGATTAATTTGTCGAATCTGATCAAAATTATGCCGAAAACTGCAATCAAAAATCGTTCTCCGAAGACATGGGTACAACTTACCATTAACGCCCCGGCCCAGCAGGCTGACCTGATCGCCGCCTTCCTGGCCTCCGTCCCGGTTGACGGGGTTGAGCAAACAGCCCCGCCGCCTGACGAAGAAGCCCCGGCCCGGGAGGATATAAACTGTTATCTCACGCCGGGGCCGGACTTTGAGGCCCGCCATGAAGAAATTAAGGATTTTGTTAAAGGCTTTAACCGCCTTCGGCCAGAAGTAGAACAAATCAGCTGCCATTACTCTGAGGTAATTGAAGAGGACTGGAATGTTCGTTGGAAAGAGCATTTCAAGCCCTTTAAGCTTAGTGAACGGCTGGTGATAAAACCGACCTGGGTGAATTTTAAGGCCCAGGACGATGAACTGGTAATTGAGATGGATCCTGGTATGGCTTTTGGTACCGGGCTCCATGCCACTACCAGACTGGTCATCGGGCTGATTGAAAAATTGTTTTCAGGTCAGCGGCCACCGATCAGCGCCCTTGATGTGGGCTGCGGTACTGGTATACTCGGGATGAGCTGCGTACTCTTTGGGGCTGAGAAGGTCATCGGGGTAGATAACGACCCGTATGCCAGGGAGGCGGCCAGGGCCAATATTGATCATAACGGTCTGCGGGCCTATAGTATTATTGATGATGATTTAAGGGCGCTTAGCGGGAAGTACGACTTGATAGCCGCCAATATTACCTGCGATATTCTAACGATGCTGGTGCCTGACCTTGTCCGCTGCCTCGCAGCAGGCGGAGATTTACTGCTTTCCGGTATTCTGGCCGGAGACCAAAGTGAGGCCATGGAACAGAATATTATCAGCCGCGGCCTGACTCTGGTGGAAACCTGTCAGGACGACGAATGGCTGGGCATGCACTTTGCCGCGGCCAATTAGATTATGCGCCGGGTATTTGTTAATTCAGCCGATTTAACTCCGGAAGAGGTGGTTATCCGGGGTAGTGAGGCCCGGCACCTGAGTTTGGTTCTGCGTCTTAAAGCTGGGGCTCGTATCGAGGTATTTGATGGTAACGGTCTGGCCTGTCTTACTGAAATTGTTACGATTAACAAGAGGAGTATTCACGGCCGAATACTTACCAGCCGTAAGGCCGGGCCCGAACCGCCCTTTCTTACCCTGGCCATGGCGGTTTTAAAGGGCAGAAAGATGGATATGGTGATGCAAAAGGCCACGGAACTGGGAGTGCGTGAGGTTATTCCCCTGCGGAGCGCTAATTGTGTTGTTCCACCGCCGGCTGAATCGCAAAGGCGGCGCTGGCAGCGAATAGCCCTGGAGGCCTGTAAACAGTGCGGCCGTCCCTATCCTCTGATTTGCAGCCAGGCCTTAACCTGTATTGAACTCATGGATAGAGCCCCTGAATTTGATGCACGGTTTATTTTCTGGGAAGACGAGCGCCAAGATGGATTACCCGCCAAAATTCCACTCACCTGTCGTTCAATGCTCATTATTGTCGGGCCTGAGGGGGGATTTGAAAATGATGAGGTGACTTTAGCCCGTGAGCATGGTTTCAGTCCGGCAGGACTGGGTAACTTGACTTTAAGGGCTGAGACTGCGGCCATTGCCGGGGCGGCTGTTTGTCAGTTTATGTTAGGGAATCTGGGGTTCAGCAGGGGGCAGGGGTGATGCGGGCCGTAATTCAACTGGTTAAAGAGGCTGCGGTTACGGTGGATGGAGAAATTTGCGGCCGCATTGGCCCCGGTCTCCTGGTTCTCCTTGGTGTGGGTGCTGAGGACAGCGAGGCCGAGGTAAAATACATGGCCGATAAAATCTGCAACCTGCGGATATTCCCGGATAATGACCGTCTGATGAATAAATCTCTTTTGGATACCAGGGGGGAGATGCTGGTCGTATCACAGTTCACTCTGTACGGCGACTGCCGCAAAGGGCGGCGGCCTTCATTCAAACAGGCGGCAGGGCCTGATCTGGCCGAAAAACTGTACGCCTTATTTATTCGGCAGGTGCAGGAAAAAAATATTCAGACCGCCGTCGGCCGTTTCCAGACCCATATGACAGTCTCTCTCGTCAACGATGGCCCGGTGACCATTATCCTGCCTTAATCTTGGCAAAACCTTGACAAAAAAATTCTCTGACTTACTGTCAACTAATGTGCGGTAAAAAACGTAACTATTCGGCTGGAGTCTATGCTTCTCAGAATAGTTATGGTCACAAGCTGGGAGTAATTTGCCGCCCCCGCTGAATAATTACCATTATTAAAAAAGTTAAAAAGTTAAAAAGGGATAAAAATGAAAAGAATTGTCTTGTTGATGCTTTTGCTGACTATGTCTTTCTCGCTAAGCGGTTGTGGATACAACCAGATACAGAAAAATGATGAGGCGGTAATCGCAGCCTGGGGTAATGTGGAGGCCAGTTATCAACGTCGGAGCGATCTCATCCCCAATCTGGTTGCGGTGGTAAAAGGCTACGCGGCGCACGAGAAGGATACCTTAATCGCCGTAACCAAGGCCCGTTCCAAGGTTGGACAATTACGGTTGGGCGCTGACGTGATTAATAATCCGGCGGCCATGGCCAAATTTCAGGCAGCCCAGGGCGGATTAAGTTCAGCCCTTTCCAAGCTCATGGTAGTGGTGGAGCGTTATCCTGATCTCAAGGCCAATCAAAATTTTCTGGATCTGCAAAACCAGCTGGAGGGCACGGAAAACCGCATAAATGTGGCCCGCCAGCGTTATAATGAGGCTGTGCGAATATTTAATACCTCCATTCGTACCTTCCCCAATAACCTGACCAATAATTTCATACTTAATCTGCCGCGTCGCCAGCCCTTCAAGGCGGCGGCCGGGGCGGAGAATGCCCCAAAGGTTAAGTTTTGAGCCTTCTCCCCGGCTCTCATAATTTGCGGCGCTCCGGGGGCGGTAGTTGTTATCATCTGCTCCTGCGCCGTTTGGCTGTCATCACCACAAGCATCCTGCTTTTAATTGTCGTGGGCTGCGGCTCGGCCCTGGCCCTCAAGGTGCCGGCCTATCATGGTTATGTTAATGACTACGCCAATATGATTTCACCGGCCATGGAGGCCAAAATAAACCAGGCTCTGCAGGCCCTTGATCTCTCCGATTCAACCCAGGTGGCGATCCTCACTATTCCCACCCTTGACGGGGATAATCTGGAGGAGTTCAGCATCCGGGTGGCTGAGAAATGGGGAATGGGAGTTAAGGGCCGGGATAATGGTGTCCTGCTCCTTGCGGTTAAGAATGACCGCCGCCTGCGGATTGAGGTCGGTCAGGGACTGGAGCCGAAGCTGACCGATCTCCTAAGCGGCCGCATTGTTAATAATATTATGACCCCGTATTTCAAGGCCGGTCGTTATGACGCCGGTTTCGCGGCCGGAATTAATGCTATTATCCAGGTGATCCGCGGTCAGTTTAAGGGTAGTGGACGTCTAACCCGCCGGGCAAATCAGGGGCCGTCGCCCCTGTTTAAATTTATTTTCTTCGGGCTGATAATTACCGCTTTCATGGGCAGCAACTCCAAGCGGCTGGGCATGGTTACCGGTGCTGTACTCCTGCCTCTGGCCTTCTTTTTCGGTCTGCCATCGCTGGGATTCATTTTATTATTGCTGCTCATTCCCGTGGGGGCTCTGGGCGGTTGGTTGCTACCCCTGCTTTTGTTAGGGCTGGCCCGCAGCGGTGGTGGATTTTATGGCGGCGGTATGGGCGGTTTTGGCGGCGGTGGGTTTGGAGGAGGGGGCGGATTTGGTGGCTTTGGCGGCGGCGGTTTCGGCGGCGGCGGGGCTTCGGGGGGCTGGTAATGACACAAATGACACAGGCTGAAAAAATTATGGGAGCGGCGGAAAAGGCAGAAATAAGCGCCGCCGTCAAGGACGTTGAGAGCCGTACCGCTGGTGAAATTGCCGTTATTTTTACTGATAGAAGCGATGATTATCCTGAGGGCGGCCTGCGGGCAGGGGTGATAATCGGCAGTCTTGGCGCCATCGCAGTCAGTGATTTATTTTTCGGCGGTTCATTGTGGTATGCCGTTGGTTTGGCTCTAATTTTAACCTTGCTGATATGCTGGCTGGGCCATAAGGTGCCTGTAATTATAAGGCCCTTTGTTTTTCCCGCCCGCTTAGATGAAATGGTTGCCCGCCGGGCTCTGACTGCCTTCTATGACAAGGGCCTCTATAAAACCAGGGATAAGACCGGAGTTCTGTTTTTCATTTCTCTCTTTGAACGGCGGGTCAGAGTTATGGCCGATAAGGGAATTTATGAAAAGATAACTCCGGAGGAACTGCAGGGTTACGCCCACGGCATAGCAACGGGTATCAAAAATAAAAAGACTGCCGAGGCCCTGACTAAAGAGATTCGGGCCGTGGGCCTGGTTCTGGCAAAGCATTTTCCCATCAAAGATGATGATACCAATGAACTGCCGGACGAGGTGGTGATTGTTTAAAGAAGTTACCTCATCAAAGATATTTTTGAATTATAGCCGCATAATCTGTTTTGGGCCGCAGACCCTTTAGTTCCCCGATTTGTACCCCGTTTTTAAAAAACTGAACCGTGGGAGT
>JAJSAA010000292.1 GCA_024274995.1 Deltaproteobacteria bacterium | reverse complement strand
GCATACCAATTTGTACCGCCGAACCCTCGGAAGTGGGGGCGGACAGGCTGGTAAATGCCGTGGCCGGTTTTCACAAATTCAATCAGGCACTGATTATTGTCGATTTCGGCACTGCCACTACCTTTGACTGTGTCTCTGACCAGGGGGAGTATCTTGGCGGTGCCATTGCCCCAGGTCTTGCCATTTCTTTAGAAGCCCTTGGGGTTAGGACAGCGCGTCTTCCTCAAGTACACCTCAAACCACCGACGGCCGCCATTGGCCGCGACACGGTAACGGCCATTCAATCAGGAGTCATGTTCGGTTACAGCGGTCTCGTTGAGGGGCTGATAAAACGCTTAAGCACCGAGTTTACCGGCGGCCCGCCGCTGGTTCTGGCCACTGGCGGCATTGCCCGGCTCATCGCCCCTCTGACTCCGGCCATCAAACATATTGAACCTTTGCTAACTCTGGAGGGGCTGAAGCTGATCCATGAACGCTGCGCCTCTTAAAACTATTATTCCACCGGCCCTGCGGCGTGGGGATGCTGTTGCCCTTATCGCGCCCTCCGGGCCGCTTAACGCCGACATAAACACCGGAATACAATGGCTGAGAGATGCCGGTCTGCGGGTGGTTTGTGCCGCAGACATCAGGCGGCGGCACAATTATCTTGCTGGGGTGGACAGTAGACGCCTGCTGGAATTGCATAGCTACTTCAGCGATACAAATATCAGGGCTGTTATGGCGGTACGGGGTGGTTTCGGCTCCGCCCGTCTCCTGCCCTTTATTGACTTTGAATTACTTGAAAAAAATCCTAAAATCCTGCTTGGCTTCTCGGATCTCACCGCCCTCTTGAATGCTGTTACCTTTCGAACCGGTCTGATAACCTGGCATGGCCCTATGCTGTCAACTATTATCCGGGACGGGCGGGCGGCCCTAAATAATTGTCTCACGGCCCTCAGCCCCTGCCGCCCCTCCCCGCTAAAGGTCAAGGGACTGGAAATTATCCGGCCCGGCCAGGCGGCAGGCCGCCTCATGGGCGGCAATCTTACTACCCTTGTCCATCTTGTCGCGACCCCCTATGAACCTGACTGGCAGCAGACAATTCTCTTTATTGAGGATATTAATGAACCAGTCTACCGGGTTGACCGCCTGCTGACTCATCTCCAGCAGGCGGGGCGGCTCGAACAGGTGGCCGGAGTGATACTGGGAGGTTTTTTGAATAGTGATTTGCGGACGCTGGCCGATATTGAATTAATCTGGCAGCGGGTCTTGGAGTTAACCAAGGAGGAGGTACCGGTTTGGGCCAATTTCCCGGTCAGTCATGGGGCGGATAATGTCATGCTGCCGGTTGGAGCCTCGGTTTTAATGGACTCTAATACCGGCGTACTGCAATTTCAGGAAGATTGTCTGATTTAATCACCTGACGCGGGATACTTCTTTAATCTTATTTGGGTGTCTGTTAACAAGAAGGCCACCCACCGGGGGGTGCCCCTACTATTATGATTTCTCGTTTTTTAATCGGCCCGGCCTTGACTCGATCTAAAAGACCGGCCAGAACTGCCTTGACATTCTCTCGAATATCGCCAGCCACTACGAGAAAGAGCAGATCATCCCCGGGGGCAAAGGTTCCAGCCAGGGCCTCTATTTTAATATCAAAAATTCCGGGCCACTTGAGGAACTCCTGCCGGATTTCCTCGATCTTTTTCTGATCAGGACTAACCTCAAGGGCAATTATTTCCTGCTGGTTCTGTCGTGACCAGCCCCGTACCGTGCCGTTATGTATACAAAACCATACCAACATTTTCCGCAAAGCCCAGACTCCGAGATAGGGTAGAGTTCGGTTACTTATTTTAGAACTAATCCCTTACCCTTTTGCCGCCAGAGCGGCCACTTCATCATGCAGGCGGCGAGCCAGTTCCTGCTTGTCACTAACCTTGAAATTACTGGTGGCAATGGGGCGGCCCACATTAATGGTGACCCGTCCCGGACGGGCCAGCAATTTGCCCTTAGGTAATATGTCATGTGTACCGCAAATGGCTACCGGCACTATGGGAACCCCGGATTTAATCGCCAGAACCATGCCGCCGCTTTTAAAATTCTGCAAGTGGCCATCCGGGCTTCTTGTCCCTTCGGGAAAGATAATAACCGAGGCCCCGGCGGCAATACGTTCCGCTGCCGCATACAGGCTTTTAATCGCCTCCCGGCCCCGTGAACGATC
>JAJSAA010000291.1 GCA_024274995.1 Deltaproteobacteria bacterium | reverse complement strand
GTAGTTAATGATTTATTTCTTTCGTCTTTTTTTAAGGAGCCCCTATTTATGAGCGCTAAGATATTAAGCGGTACAGAGACTGCCAAGACAATTCGGGAAGAGTTAAAGCAGGAGATTGCGGAATTAAAGGAAAAACATAATGTGGTTCCCGGACTGGTAACTATCCTCGTTGGAGAAGATCCCGCCTCCGAGGTATATGTCGGGGCCAAAGAAAGAACCTCTAAAATTCTGGGGATCTATTCAGAACGTTACGATATGCCGGCCGACACCTCCGAGGAAGACCTCCTCGCCTTAGTCGATAAATGTAATAAGAATGACAAACTGCACGGTATTCTGGTGCAGTTACCCCTGCCCAAGCATATTAATGAGGCCAATATCCTCTATGCCATTAACCCGGATAAAGACGTGGACGGCTTCCATCCGGTTAATATCGGTAAAATGATGCTGGGCGAGAAATGCTTCCTGCCCTGCACCCCGCACGGCATGCTTGAAATCCTGAAACGTAATAATATCGAGACCAGCGGTAAAGAGGTAGTCGTCCTCGGCCGCAGTAATATTGTCGGCAAGCCCATTGCTAACCTCATGCTCCAGAAGCGGGAGGGCGGCAATGCCACCGTTACCCTGTGTCATACCCGCACCAAAGATACCGCCTTTCATACTAAGCGGGCGGATATTCTTATTGCCGCGGTCGGGGTGCCTAAGATGGTCACCGCCGATATGGTAAAAGATGGCGTAGTGATTCTTGATGTCGGGGTTAACCGGATTGGCAAGACCGCTGAGGGTAAATCAATTCTGGCCGGTGATGTTGATTTTGAGGCGGTTAAAGAGAAGGCCTCCGCTATTACTCCGGTGCCGGGCGGTATCGGTCCCATGACCATTACCATGTTGATGATGAACACGGTACAGGCGGCTAAGGCTGCAGCTGGTCTGTTATAAAAAACGGTAACTTGTGGTAAATGTTGTAGCTATTTAGTTAGGTACGGCCCAAAAACTACCCGGAGCTATGAATCGTAACTGTTTAGACAGGCAGGGAAGGCGGTTTAGAAAATCACCTATGCCGTAGAGATGGCTTAGGGCCTGATAATTTGAGGAATTATTATGACTATGCGAAAAATTGGCTGTGAAGGATGCGATAATATAACCTGCCCCTCCACCAAGGAGGTTTTGGCCCAGGATGTTGCCAAGGACGTTAAGACCGCCTTCCACCGGGTTGATGACCGGGGAATGTCGGCCTGTCTCTTTGGTTCCGGCGGAGTTTGCTGTCGTAACTGCAATATGGGGCCGTGTCAGATTATCGACGGGGTCGCAGAGATGGTCGGAATCTGCGGAGCTACTGCCGAGACGGTGGCGGCCCGTAATTTCTGCCGGATGATCGCCGCTGGTTCTGCCGCTCATACGGATCATGCCCGGGAGATGGTGCAGGGCTTTATCGCCACTGCTAAGGGTAAAACTGGGCATGAAATCAAAGACGTTGCCAAACTGCATACCTTGGCTAAGGTCTTTGAGATTGAGATTGAGGGGCGGGACAAAAATGAAATTGCCCTGGAACTCGGTGAAAAATGTCTGGCGGAATTCGGCCAGCAAAGCGGTTTCCTTACCATGCTGAAACGGGCCCCGGATACCTTGCAGGCCATGTGGAAGAAAATTGGGGTTGAGCCCCGGGGCATTGACCGTGAGGTTGTCGAGTTAATGCATCGTACCCATATGGGTGTTGATCAGGAGTATAAAAACCTCATGCTCCAGGCCAATCGTTGCGCCCTATCTGATGGTTGGGGGGCCTCCATGATGTCAACTGAATTGACTGACATCATGTTCGGCACCCCTGTACCCATTCGCTCCATTGTTGATATCGGTGTTCTGCAAAAAGATCAGGTAAATATTACCGTGCATGGACATGAGCCGCTACTGGCCGAGGCCCTGTGCATGGCAGCTCAGGAAGACGATATGCTGGCTCTGGCCAAAAAGGCTGGCGCTAAGGGGATTAACCTTGTTGGTGTCTGCTGTACCGGTAATGAAATTCTCATGCGCCGCGGTATTCCGGTGGCAGCCGGTTTTATTCAGCAGGAGATTGTGCTGGCCACCGGGGCGGTGGAGGCCATGGTCGTTGATATTCAGTGCATCATGCAATCCGTGGCCGAGGTTGCCAAGTCCTTTCATACG
>JAJSAA010000290.1 GCA_024274995.1 Deltaproteobacteria bacterium | reverse complement strand
CTGGTAATAGTGACGGAATTAGAAAAGAGAAAGAGGTGATGGCGGAAGTGCATGGGAATCGAACCCACCCACCAAGCTGTTAACCCGGTGCACCGGATTTGAAGTCCGGGAGGGCCACCAGTGCCCTTTCCACTTCCACAAAAATAAGCAGGCTCTTACTATAAATTCTTATTTATCTAAGTACAATACTTATTTTATAAACTATATTTCATAATTTTTTTGAGGAGAATCTTGTTGCATGGAATGCGATCGCTTTAAAAAGCTTTTAAAATCATGGTACCTGCAAGTACAGGATGAGGCCTTGGCCCCAGCCCGCATGGTAGAACTTATGGAGAACCATATTTCTTCCTGCCCGACTTGCTTAATGGATCCTGATGCCAGAAAGGACATGGAAAAAATCATTACTTTGGTGTTACCAAAAGATAAACTTTCTCCACCTACCCGCAGTCATCGTACCATCGAACCCAGCATCGACGGCTCCGGGCCGGGAGCCTCCCCCGCCTTGGCGGTCGATCATGACCTGGGGCACGAGAACCACCACGACGACGACATATCAGATGAGCATGCGGATGACCACGAGACAGAAGGTGATATTCTGTAATCGTTTAGACACAAAATTTGTAAGCGCTCAACAAACCACACTCTTGACTTGATAGCACCTCGGATGTAAGCGTTTCAGGGATGCCCTGTTGCACGTATTCATGATGCGCTTACCAAATCCACCCTCCGGATTTGCAAGCCCAAACCTACTGCCCTCGAGATCCTTTATGCACAAAAACGGTTCTGTTTACCTTGTTGACGGGAATGCTTATATCCACCGAGCCTACCATGCCATAAGCCCCTTAAGCAATGCCGCCGGCCTGCCCACTCACGCCATTTTCGGCTTCAGCAAAATACTAAACCGAATAATAGACGAAAAAAGTCCCCGGTGGCTGGCCATTGCCTTCGATGCCAGAGGTTCCAATTTCCGGCATGATATCTACCCGGATTACAAGGCCAACCGCCCCCCCATGGCCGATGATCTCGCGACTCAAATCCCCTATATCAAAGAACTTGTCCAGGCCTATAATATTCTAAGTGTAGAACAGGCTGGGGTGGAGGCCGATGACCTGCTGGCCTCCATGGCCCTGGCTCTCCAGAAGCAGGATTTGAGGGTAGTTATTGTCTCTGGTGACAAGGATATGCTGCAATTAGTTTCAGAGCACATTTCGGTCTGGGATCCCATGGGCAGCAAAACCTTCGACCAGGCCGCTGTCGAAAAAAAATATGGGGTATCAGCCGCCAAACTGCTCGATCTTTTCGCCCTTATCGGTGACAAAAGCGATAATGTACCGGGCGTACCCGGAGTAGGCCCCAAAACCGCCGCTAAATTAATCAGCGAGTTTCACAGCCTTGATGAGCTCTATACCAACATAGAAAACCTTAAAAAGTCCAAGGTTAAAGAAAATCTAATCGCTCATCAGGAACAGGCCCGGCTCTCCCGCCGCCTGATCCGCCTGAAAGATGATCTGTCTACTCCGGCACTGGTTGATTACGAAATGCGGGAACCTGACCACGACCACCTCACTGCCCTCTTCACGACCCTGGACTTCACCAGCATGCTGCCTAATGGAGGCAAAGATAACCATCCACTTGATCCCCAGCAATTTCATTTACTGAACAGCGTTAGTGAGTTGACCGCCCTGTGCGAAAAGATAGAAAAAGCCGATTTCCTGACCATAGACACCGAAACGACCTCTCTCGATACCCTGAGCGCCGAGTTGGTGGGGATCTCTTTAAGCATCGACGAGGAGGCGGCCTATTACATTCCCATTGCTCACCGCGATGATCAGGGCCGGCTGGAACCCGGTCAGCTGCCTCTAAGCACGGTACAGGACTGTTTATTACCCTTTATATCTAA
This sequence comes from Deltaproteobacteria bacterium, assembly GCA_024274995.1. GTDB lineage: Bacteria > Desulfobacterota > Desulfobulbia > Desulfobulbales > VMSU01 > JAADIV01. The sequence goes on along the minus strand of JAJSAA010000290.1, from coordinate 1,747 downwards.
TCCCAAATTCCCCAAACTGGGCCATAACCTGAAATTCGATTATGCCATCCTGGCTCGGCACAAGCTCACCATGCGGGGCCCCCTCTGGGATACCATGCTGGCTTCCTATATCGTTGACCCCACCCGCCGTTCCCATAAATTAGATACCCTGAGCGCCGAGCTGTTAGAGATTAAAATGATCTCTTTTCAGGATATTATTAAAAAGAACGGGGTAGAGAATTTTTCCCGGGTACCCATTGAACAGGCAGTGGATTACGCGGCCGAGGATGCGGCCTGCACCCTGCGTCTCTGGCACTATCTTGAACCCCTGATAGACAGCCGCAACCTCTGGCCCCTCTTCAGCCAGGTAGAGATTCGGCTCATTCCCGTTCTGGCGGAGATGGAGGCCAATGGTATCCTGATTGACCGTCCGCTTTTAGAGTCGTTGGCCACGGAATTTGGCCTCCATCTCCAGGAATTGACCGAGGAAATACATCAACAGGCCGGGCAGGACTTTAATATTAATTCCCCTCAGCAGCTGGCAGAAATCCTCTTTGAAAAACTAAGTCTGCCGCACGGCCGTAAAACTAAAAACGGCTATTCCACCGACATCAAGGTTCTGGAAAAACTGGCGGCCACCCATCCCCTGCCTCGTTTAATTATTGAATACCGTAATCTCGCCAAGCTCAAATCTTCCTATGTCGATAAACTGCCTGGCATGATTCACCCCAAAACCGGCCGTCTGCATACCAGTTTCAATCAAGCCGTCACTGCCACCGGCCGCTTGAGCAGCAGCGACCCCAACCTGCAGAATATCCCCATTCGCAGCGCCGCCGGCCAGCGGATCAGAGCCGCCTTTATTCCTGCCCCAGGCTGCCAATTCCTCTCGGCCGATTATTCCCAGATCGACCTGCGGGTACTGGCTCATTACGCCCAGGATCCAGTTTTAATCCAGGCTTTCTGCAACGGCGAGGACATTCACAGTAAGACGGCCGCCGAGATATTCCGAGTAAATCCCGAAGTTGTTAACCGCGAAATGCGGCGGGTGGCGAAAACGATTAATTTTGGAATTGTCTATGGCATGAGCGCCTTCGGCCTGGCCGGCCAACTGCACATCAGCCGCAAGGAGGCGGCCACCTTCATCGACCGTTATTTTGAGCTTTATAGAGGAGTAAAACAATTCATGACAGACATTGTCCAGCAGGCCGAAACCCAGGGATTCGTCACTACCCTCCTGGGCCGCCGCCGCCCCCTGCCGGATATAAACAGTAAAAACAGAAACCGGCGTGAGGCTGCCCAGCGCACGGCCATGAACACCCCTATTCAGGGTACTGCCGCCGACATTATGAAATTGGCAACCATTAATGTCGCTCAGCGTCTGAAAGAACATGATTTAAAAACTAAACTACTTCTTCAGATCCATGATGAATTAATCCTCGAGGTACCGGCAGAGGAGATGAATCAAATAGAACAAATAGTGAAGGTTGAAATGGAGACGGTACTTGACCTGCGGGTACCACTTGTTGTCAACACGGTATGGAGCCATAATCTGGCCAAGGAATGAGGAGCACTTTTTGGCGAGTAGGCCTATCGATAGTAATGTAAGTTCCTACCCGCAAGTCGCGACTATTATCCACCACTATGCAAAATAGTCGCGACTATTTTGCAATTAGTGATATAATAGTCGAATGAACCGCTATCTTAAAAAGCTAATCAGCAATGATCTGCCCCGGAAAATGGTCATCCTTACCGGCCCTCGACAAATCGG
>JAJSAA010000289.1 GCA_024274995.1 Deltaproteobacteria bacterium | reverse complement strand
CGGCCCGGGCCCGGTCGGCATCTTCCTGGCGGGCGTGAGCACTGAGGCCCACAATTTTGACCGGCCTCCCGTCAAGACCGGCATAATCGTGCCGCTCCTCAGCCGAGGACTCAATGGCCCTTATGCGGGCCGTGGCCTCCAAGCCGTCCATATTGGGCATCTGCATATCCATGAAGATAAGATCAAAGCGTTCTTTCTTTAACTGCTCCAGAGCCAGCAGGCCGTCTCCAGCCGCCACCACCTCGCAGCCGGCCTTTTGCAACATAATGGTGGCCAGCCGCTGATTAACCAGATTATCCTCCACCAGCAATACCCGCAGAGACAGGGGCTGATCCGCCGCCGTTGCGGGGCTCTGCTGCTCGGCCTCCATCGTTTTATCCGCCGCTGACGGCAGTCTCAATTTAATGGTAAAGCAGAAGGTGCTACCCTGCCCTGCGACACTTGACAGATAAACCCGCCCGCCCATGAGGGAGACCAGTTGGCAGGTGATGGCCAGTCCCAGACCGGTACCGCCAAAACGCCGGGTGATAGTGCCGTCGGCCTGGGTGAATTTTTCAAAGATGGCGTTCTGCTGCTCCAGCGGAATACCAATCCCGGTATCAGCTACCATGAAGCGTACCATAACCCCGTCATCCAGGCCATTGACCTCTTCCATCGTCATGGTCACTCCACCGCAGCGAGTAAACTTCATGGCGTTACCAACCAGATTGACCAGTATCTGCTTTAGACGATTCCCGTCACCAAGAAAGGTAGCGGGCAGACGCTCGTCAATCAGACAGTTAAGCTTTATTTTCTTATCATTGGCCGGTTTCATAAACATGGCCGCCACGTTCTTCACAATCTCCGATAACGAAAAAGGCTCACTGACTATATCCAGCTTACCAGCCTCGATCTTGGCAAAATCCAAAATATCGTTAATCAGGCCCAGAAGACCATCGCCGGACTGCTTTACCGTATTTACATACTCCGCCTGTTCGGCATTCAACTCAGTATCCATGAGCAGGTCGGAAAAGCCGATAATGGCGTTCATCGGGGTTCGTAATTCATGACTCATATTGGCCAGGAACTCACTCTTCAGACGGCTGGCCTCACGCAGTTCCTCGTTGGCCCGTTCCAGATCCTCGGTACGGGCGGTAATCTCGCTCTCCAGATTTCTGGCATAATTTCTATCTTTTTCCTTAATCAGGAGATACTGACGATGATTATGCTCTATTAATTCATGATGCTGGTAATTAAGAACCTTTATTTCACGCTGCAACTGTTCGTTTTCCGTCCGCACCATTTTCTGCTCCATGCGCAGCAGAACATGGGTGATATAGTTAGACATCATTGTGACGGTTAAAGCCCGGCAGGACTGGCAGCCATCCATGGACGGCCAGGCCAGCAGCACCGCATTCAGCTCCTCCACGACCAGCCCGGCCATGGCCCGCCCCTGACGATCGGCAAAGAACAAAGGCCCCGCCGCCGCCTTTACGGCCTGAATATCCGCCCCGGTAAAACGTTCCTCAAGATCATCAACGCCGGATGCCGGGCGCAGACCAGCTCCGTCCGCCTTTAATAAATAGAGCTCAGTATCCGGCATCAGGGCGGCAAAGGTCTGGACAAACTCCCGCTCACGGGCATCATCGTCCTCCAGACCGGCAAAGATATCATCAATCAGGCCTGACATTCCTTACCCCTCTGGTTCATAGAAAGACTTCGCCTTGGCAATCTCTCCAGGCGCGTCCCTGACTATGATTTTATAGTTATCCAGCATGGATTTAACAT
>JAJSAA010000288.1 GCA_024274995.1 Deltaproteobacteria bacterium | reverse complement strand
ATGCAGCCAGTAACGCGCCAGAGGCTGACCGGTGATGGCCTGGGCGATGGCGTTTTCATTCTCGTGATGCGGAAAGATAAGGTTGGAGCTGCTGGTGTGAATATCCATGGTCTCACCAAGATAATGAAGAGCCATGGCAGCACACTCCACATGCCAGCCCGGCCGCACATTACCGAACTCACTCTCAAAGAATATACCATTTTTTAATTCAGCGAGAGTGGAGCGCTTAAGAATAGTAAAATCAACCGGGTTTTCTTTATCGTAATTATCAAGATCTACGGTTTTACCAATTTTTATTTTGGTTAAATCAACCCTGGAGAGCTTGCCATAAGCGGGGAATTTTGAGATGTTAAAATAAACCGAGCCATGTTTAACGTAGGCAAAGCCCTTGGCAACGAGACGCCTGGCAATATCAATCATGCCGTCGACATGCTCCGAGGCCCGGGGATAGTTAGTGGCCTCTACCACCCCCAGCCGCTTAATATCAATTTCAAATTCCCGAATGTATCTGGCGGTAAATTCCCCCAGCGGCACCCCGGACTCCTCCGCTCCACGAATAGTATTATCATCAAGATCGGTAAAATTCATATAGAAGCTTACCCCAAACCCCTTACTGCGCAGGAGTCGGCAGAGCATATCGGCAAAGACAAAGCGGCGACAGTGGCCAAGATCAGCATATTCATAGGCCGTGGGCCCGCAGGCATAAATTGTTACCTTATTTTTGTGCAGGGGCTCAAAAACCTCCTTTTTGTGGGACAGGGAATTATGCAATCGCAAACGCGGTTTGGCGGGCGGAGCCGGCCTCTCGGCCGAAAAGAGCTGGGTACTGAGGTATTTTTCACCACCATCGGCAAAGATAACCACAATAACCCCCTCGTCTAACTGCTTGGCCCTGGCAAGAGCGGCACACATGGCAGCCCCCGAACTCATCCCCACAAAAAGTCCCTCCTTGCGGGCCAGGAGGCGGGACATCTCAAAGGCCTCCTCATCAGGAATATTAATTATTTGAAAGGGCTTGTTCTTGTCAAATATTCCCGGTTGATAAGACTCCTTCATATTCTTCAAGCCCTGAATTTTGTGATCAAAAAAAGGCTCCATGGCACTTACCCGCACCCCGGGATGATGCTCGGAGAAATATTCACATAATCCCATAGCCGTACCGCTGGTCCCCATGGTGGCCACCACATCGGTGACCCGGCCGGCGGTCTGCTCCCATATCTCCGGGCCGGTATGGTAATAATGAGCTTGCCAGTTGGCCTCATTATTAAATTGATCGGTGAGGAAATAGCGGTCTGGATGCTGACGGGCCATGGCGTAGGCCTGCTCAATGGCGCCATCCGTACTCTTGCGGGCCGGGGTGAGTAAGATCTCGGCCCCAAAGGCGGTCATGATCTTGCGGCGTTCAATACTGGCGGATTCCGGCATCACTAATTGACATTTATAACCCTTGACGGCACAGACCATAGCCAGGCCGATTCCGGTATTACCGCTGGTGGCCTCAAGGACAATTCTATCCGGAGTTAAATCACCGGATTTCTCCCCGGCCTCAATCATGGACAGAGCAATTCTCTCTTTCACCGAACCAGCCGGGTTAAATGACTCTATTTTGGCCCAGATCTCCACATTTTTAAAGGGGTTTAAACGCTGTATAACCACCAGGGGCGTATGGCCAATATAATCAAGCACGCTATTCTTTTTCATAGGCAAGACATAATTTATTGGTGAATGAGTAAACCGGAGATTTGGACTCTAAACAAAAAAAAGCAAGCACCCCAAAGGGGACGCTTGCTTTTTAATTAAACAATGGAAAAAAGGGAGAGGAGCGACTCTCAGTCGTCTTTCTTAAACTCCACCTTTATGGCCACTCTGTAGAGTACGGTAAGAATCAAGGCACCGGCAGCCCAAACTCCAATGGTAATGCCGATTTCAGTAACACTTGGATGATATTCCGTAATCCTTTCAAACGGATTGGGCACAAAGCCGCCCAAGACAAAGCCAACCCCTTTATCAATATAGAGTGAGATAAAAATCAAGGCCAGACAAAGAGACAGCCAACCTTCGTGAAAACGAATTTTCTTAAAGAGCAGGGCGATAACGCCAACAATGCTAAAAAGTAGAGACACACGCATGGGAATGACCAGATTGTGAAAACCATTAACCCCCCAGAACAGATAATCAAGGGTAGCCATATGCTCTGGAACATTACTGTAAAAAGCGGTGAAAAACTCAAGACCGATAAAAAACAGATTAGCAATCGCGGCATAAATAATAATCGTAGTCAACTTCTGAACCGCCTCTTTACCTGGATCCATCAGCTTCATCCTCTTCATAAGAAGAGCGATGAGTAGCAACAGAGCAGGCCCGGCAGCGAAGGCCGAAGCGAGGAAGCGGGGAGCGATAATGGCGCTGAGCCAGAAATGCCGCCCCGGCAAACCACAGTACAGAAAGGCCGTTACCGTATGAATACTAAAGGCCCAGGGAATCGACAAAATAACCAATGGCCTGGCCCATTTGGGCGGCGGAACATCCTTATACACCGCGTGCAGAATTGCCCAGCCGCAGACCACATTCAAGAACAGATAACCGTTTAAGACGATCATGTCCCAGAAGAGCATGGAATGAGGAGTCGAATGAATAAGAACATTCATAATCCTCATGGGCTGCCCAAGATCAACAGTGATGAACATTAAACACATGCCCACCGCCGCAATGGCCATGAATTCGCCCAAGACCGCGATCTTGCCAAAGACCTTATAGTTATGGAGATAAAGAGGAAGAGCCAGCATAACGCCGCCAGCGGCCACCCCCACCATAAAGGTGAACTGGCCAATATAAACCCCCCATGAAACATCGCGGCTCATACCGGTGATGCCCAGACCATAATGGTACTGACGAACATAAAACAGCGCGCCAATGCCTATCACCCCGAGGAGGAATAATATCCATGCCCAATACTTGTTACTACCTTCTAACGCCTTCTCTAACATGACTTCACCTTAAATGATATAGAAAACTGAGGGCTCAGTACCTGCAGCCGGTTTACGCTGAATGGTGTATCTGGCTTCCAGTATCCGGGCAATTT
>JAJSAA010000287.1 GCA_024274995.1 Deltaproteobacteria bacterium | reverse complement strand
CGTTTCGTGATAATCCAGGGAGATGAGATCAAGAATGAGGCGGGCCAGGTCGGGGTGGGAGGCCCTGAGCAGGCTCTCGGTACAGCCGGTGCATTCCTGAAAATGGAGCCAGATCACCGGCGGCCGGTCCGGGGCGGCTGCGGCGGCAGCCATTTTTGGAATCAGGCTGTCGGATAATCCCAGAGCCGCGGCCACGGTGGTACAGGCCTTGATGAAATCCCGGCGGCTCAGCGGGGCCAGATCGGCACTGCATTGTCTTGGCATAGCTCCCTCCTTTCTTTTTTGTCAGGGATGCGACTCATGGACGGGCACGGTTGGAACCAGGAGTGGCTACCCTTGTTACTGAACCCCCTGAATTCAGAGGCTCTCTGATATCAGAAACAGAAATAAACAATCATAGCCGCTTAAACGGGGCTTGATTAACGCTCTAATAAACCATGATGGGAATTGGACTAAAACTCTACCTTATTATCCTATTACGTCTAAAAAAGGGCTTGTGTCAAGGGGAATATTAGGTATTAATACTAATTTTTATATCCTTGGCGTTTTCAGTGCCGTCCAGCGATTTAACAAATCCGGCTACGGTCTCGGAGAGGGCGTTCTGGACAAAGCTTTTCAGGGGCACCTGGCGGCCGTTAACCCAGAGGACGGCCCGGGCCGGGGCCTGGGCCGGGGCATTGGCGAGAAAACGCTGGCGGATGAAGGCGGCGATTGTCGTACTGTCGTTAAGGTCAAAGATTTTTGGGAAGTTGATATCCAGGGTGGTGGCCACGGCAATAACCCCTTCCACCTGATCACGAAGATGTTGTTTGTGATCCCGCACCACCTCGATCTTGGCGACACCCGCGGCGGTTTTAAAACCCTCGCCGACAACTATATCAACATCGGTAAAATATTGATGAACCAGGGAGGTGAGAGGCTGGCCGGCGTTTTCGGTCATCATCACCATCTGGTCCGGGGCCACAAAGAGAACGGAATCAGCCCCGGCCGCCTTATGTTTATAGGAGTCCGTTCCAGGGGTGTCAAAACCGATGCCGTGTTCTTCGCTGGACTTGATGACCGCCACCCGGTAGCCGTCTTTTTTGAGATGGGAGACCACCTCGCTGGCCAGGGTGGTTTTGCCGCTGTCGTGCCAGCCGATAAAGGTAATAATTTCAGGCATTTTATTTATTAATTTTGTTGAATGGGATGATTATATTTCCGGGGCTTGCCGGCCATCAGAGTATGGTTTATTAATCGCTTGCCTGACAAGTGTTGCTGCCATTGGCAGCCTGTAGTATTCTCGTGTTTTCTTCTGCCTTGCGGCTCGGGGGTACTCCCAACTGGTATGCCTGATAAATTAATACAGATTTTTATGTCTCTGAGTGCCATTTTCTTAATCGCGGCGGCTCTGGCTGTTGATGCCTTTGCCGTGGCTCTGGCCGCCGGTATTGCCCTGCCCAGAGTGGGCTGGCGTCATACCTTCCGCCTGGCCTGGCATTTTGGGCTTTTTCAGGCCGGGATGAATATAATCGGCT
>JAJSAA010000286.1 GCA_024274995.1 Deltaproteobacteria bacterium | reverse complement strand
CTTCGGCGTCGCGGCCCATAGTAACCTGGGCGGCATCTTCGGTATGCTGTATGGCCGCCAGGAATGGTATGGCCCTTATATGCCAATCTACTTTATCGTTTCAGCCATGATGTCCGGCGGCGCCGCGATTATTTTCTTTACCTGCCTGGCCCGCCTGATTAACCCTGAAATTTTAGATCAAAAGCAGGAAAGGGCGATCAACGCAGTACGCCAGTTGACCATCATGCTGATCTGTGTCATCATCTTTTTTACGATCTGGAAAGTTCTGTGCGGTATCGTCGTTCCCGAAAAATACATAGCCATTCACGCCTTCCTCATCGGCAGATACGCGCCACTTTTTTGGATCGGAGAAGTAGCTCTGGGCTTTCTTATTCCCTTGGTTTTCTTTATTATTTCAAAAGGAGTCAACTACAAGCTGATGTTCTGGGGCAGCGGCCTGATGGTAATCGGTATCTTCTTCATGAGGTACAACCTGGTACTTGAGGGTGAAGTTGTACCTGGTTTCGCTGGCCTTCATGTTCTGGAGTATCCATCTGTACTTAATTATACCCCTTCATTCCATGAATTAGCCATAGTTATAGCAGGCGTAAGTATGACTATCTTCGGCTTTATGTTTGGCGAGAAAGTGTTCAACGGCCATCAATTCCAGAAACATGAGGTTGTTCCGGCCGGTGCCTTTATCTGTCCTGGTTGCGGCGGTATCCATTATCTGAAAGAAGGAGAGACTCATGACGAGGCTGAACGCCGTCATCATACGCTCAGTTTCAGGGAGTCAAAATAAAATAACCGTAATGGGTTAACTGCAATTGTTACATGGACATAACAAGGAGCTTTAGATATGGATTTTAATAAGATAGACCTGGATAATTTAAAGGAAGAAAGCCTGGATAATGTATCCGGCCTGGAGCGCAGGAATTTCTTAAAAATGGGGTTGATGATTACCGGCCTCTTTGCCGGCGGCAAGATACTGTCAGTGGTATCAAAAGTCGACGAGGTATTCGCCTCCACGGTTAATTTTGCCGAACAATATCCCTACAAACCACATTACAGCATGGTAATCAGAGAAGGGTTATGTATTGATTGCCAGCGTTGTATGGTGGCCTGCCACAAGACTAATAACGTCCCTGAATATGGCTGGCGTACGAGAATTCTAGAGAAAATAACTCCGGATGCCATCGGCAGAAAAAGAGGATTTATGCCCATCCTCTGCAATCAGTGCAATAATCCACCCTGTGTGCGGGCCTGCCCGACCAAGGCCTCCTACAAAGATCAGCGTACCGGCATTGTCAGGATAGAGAGTAAAAAATGTATTGGCTGCAAGGCCTGCATGCTGGCCTGCCCTTACGACGCCCGTTATTTTAATGAGGAAAAACATGCGGTTGACAAATGTGATTTCTGCTACGAAAGTCGTTTATCCAAGGGTAAAAAGCTAACCGCCTGTGCCGCCGTCTGCCCCACGGGAGCCCGAATTTTTGGTGACATATCTGACCCGAATAATGTAGTTTACAAAATGGTTCATCAGATAGAAAGAGAAGTCTGGGTTCTGCGTCCGGCGGTAGGCACTAAACCAAATGTCTTTTATATGAAGGCAACTAATCCCTCACCGTGGTCCTTAAGACGGCAGCCGGATATCAGATAAAATTAATTAGAATTGGCTTTTTATTTTTAATAGAAGACGGGCTCGTAAAAATTCATGGGCAACAAGTCCAGTTCAAATGTTTTTTTACGGGCCAGTCCCAAAATTTGGTGGATATAATGAAAAAATTGTTATTTCTCTTATTTGCTTGTTCGATATTAATTGTGATAACCGGCGTTTCAGTATACGCCGAGGATCTGGCCGATATAAAAGCCGACTTAGCCGATATGACCAATGGCGGCGATATCGTTTATACCAAACCGGTTAAGGCGGTTATTTTCAGTCACAAGGCCCATGTTCTGCGTCTCGGCCTCCAATGTGGATGGTGCCATGACAAAACATTCCAGATGGAAGCAGGGGCCATGGAAAGGGATCACAGCGTGGGAATGGCGAGTCTCTGTAATGATAAATACTGCGGAACCTGCCATAATGGCGATATATCTTTTTCAACCACCACTCAGTGCGCACGTTGCCATATCGGGGTTAAAGGATACAACCGGCTGGTCAAGGCCGGCACAATTGAAAAAGTCGAAAAGGCCCAGGAAAATCCTCTGGAAACCAATATAAAAAAATCCAAATAACCTGGCAGGAAGATAAGATATTTTAATTAAGTTATACGCTTAGGAGAAAAATTATGAACAAAGAGGACGGGGCAAAAAAAATAGCCCAGACTGCCGTAATGGTGTTTGTTGTCGTCTTAGCACTTTGCCTGCCGGGAGGAAATGGCATGACGGCCCAGGCAGCTTCCGGCGCCAAACACGTAGTAAACAGCGAATCCGCCGCCGCGAGGGTCAGAGCTGAAGCGGCCAAAGCATTATTAGAGGCTCAAAATGCCATGGATAAGGCTGACGAGATGATGCGAATGGCCCAGAAGCAAAAAGAAAGATCCATGTCAAAGGAAAAAGATGCCTTTCAAAAGATGGTAGCCGCCGGCTACTATCCCTCGGATATAACCTTAACGGCCCAGAATGGCCGGGTTCACGCCGTTTTCAGTCATAGAAAGCATCTCCTGCGAGAGCATCTTAAATGTACTGAATGTCATCCCAAAATTTTCATAATGAATACTTCAAGAGAGAAAAAGAAGAAGGGATTCACAATGGCTAATATGAGGAAGGGGCTATACTGCGGATACTGCCATAATGGCAAAAGAGCCTTCAGCGTCGCTGATCTTGCCATGTGTAAGCGCTGCCATCCGAAACAATTATAGCAGCACCAGCCCGCCAAGAATCAGTTAAACTCAGCGGCCTTACAAAAGATAACCGGGCTCTTTATACTAAGAGTTCGGTTATCTTTTTGGTTTCAACCTCAAACACAGCCTTTTAAAAAAGGGGGCCTGGAGCGGCAGAATATTTAAATCCGGCACTGCTGCTGGACACATATAGTAGGCCGCATTAATGCTCATCCCCTCCCTGATGGCAAAACCAAATTTTTGATAGCATCCCAACCCCTGGTTGGTAATATCAGAGGCCACAATCATAAACCTTTTGGATTTTTTACCGGCCTGCCTGTCCTTCCCTATCAAACAGACAGCGAGGTTAATCAGTACTCCGCCTATCCCTCGTTTGCGGTACTTCTTCTTGACCTCAATGCCATGACCTGGAGTGTTGACAAAAGATGGATGCGAGTTAACAGCCGTATCATTAACAATTGAGTATTTCCCTCTGCCCTCATCCTTCAGGGTAATAAACCCCATGGCCTCTTTCTTATTGGTAATAATAAGATCAAAAAACCCATGCGGCCTGGAGAATACCACCTGAAATTTCTCACCGTAATTCGTAGAGAAAAAGCCCCTTCCCCTCTTCCAGAGCTGGTCAATTATCAAGTCCTTATCCTCTATTTTTAATTCAGATAGTATCATCGTAACTTGTCGAGCCGAATTGCGGAGTTGATGGTAGTTTACAGACCTACTTGAATAGTTAACTGCCGTCAACTACAAAAAAATACTTAACAAAAAAATTAGCTGTATTGTCGGATAGTTATCTAAAATTTTACATTTTTTTTCTTTTGCAGATTGTACTTTAAGGAAAAATGTTTTATACATTCCATCGTTTTTGCGTTGTGAGAAGGTATCGAGGTATTAAGTTTTTGGTAATTAAGCATTTCAATGAAATGTGAAAAATCAGAGGAGTAATGATGTCTAAAGAAGAAGCAAGCGAGCGGGGTCCCTGGGCACATATAATAAGAGGCATGTGGCGTTCACCACTTGGTCTGATCGGTGTTATGCTGACTACAGTCTCTGCAACCTTAATGGTCTTAGGCCTTGTTGTTGAGATATTCGGGTTGACCAACAATGTATATGTTTCGATATTTGCCTTCATGATACTTCCCGGAGGTATGGTAACGGGCTTGATACTCATTCCCCTTGCCGCCTATCTTCGCCGCCGGCAATGGTTTAAATACGGTATTGCCAGAGAGCATCTGCAGATTAACCTGAGCGACCACAAACACCGCAAGCTGTTAGTCTGGTTAATCGTCCTCACCGTCTTATTTTTCACCCTGCTCACCGTTATCGGTTTTGAAGGCTATGAGTTCTCCGACTCCCCGGTCTTCTGCGGCACGGTGTGTCATAAGGTTATGGCCCCTGAGTATTCAGCCTATAGACGTTCTCCGCACGCCAAGGTAGCCTGCGTTGAGTGTCACATTGGCCCTGGGGTAAGCTGGTTTGTAAAAGCCAAAATTTCCGGTCTGCGCCAGGTCTGGGGCGTACTCACCAACAGCTATGACCGGCCTATTCCTGACCCGGTTCAGAATTTGCGGCCGGCGCGTGATACCTGCGAGCAGTGTCATTGGCCGGAAAAATTCAGCGGCAAACGGGTCAAGACCTTTATTCACTTTACGAATGACGACCAGAAGACCCCCATCATCAATAATATCGCCCTTCATATTGGCGGCATGAACAGGATAACCGGTAAATACGAGGGTATTCACTGGCACGTCAGTAACGGCGTTAAAATTCAATACCTGGCCGACAAAAAACGTCACAATATCTCCAAGGTCAAGGTCACCAGGGCCGACGGTTCTAAAGATGAATTTATCAATACCGACGTCAAGCTTCCTAAAGATGCCAAATGGCGGACAATGGACTGTATTGACTGTCACAACCGTCCCACCCATATATTTGATATGCCTGACAATATGGTTGACCTCGGCCTCTACAGCAAGAAAATAAATCAGGATATCCCTGGTATCAGGGAGGATTGTATTACCGCCATCACCAAGCAATACAAGAGCCGTGATGAAGCCAGTGCTCAGATGACCAAGTATCTTGTTAAGTTACAGGTCAAACGTCATGGCCAGGCCTTTGCCAATAAGCACATGGCTGATCTGCAAAAGGCTGGTGCCTTCATCCTTAAATCATATCTTGACAATGTATGGCCTGATATGAGAATTAAATGGGGCACATACGGCAGTGACATAGGCCATCAACGAGCCGATGAGGGCTGGGGCTGCTGGCGCTGTCATGATGACTCACATGTCGACACCAAGGGTGACGCCATTCCGCAGGATTGTGATCTTTGTCATGATGATCCGGAATAACCAGTAGAACTCACTGATCTTTTTGTGAGCCAGGCCCCGCCTCCTACCCAGGATGCGGGGCCTTTTTTATAGACCGGAATCATCATTAAACCAACGCCATCCTCTCTAATTCACAAGAGAGGGGTTTCGCATAAAATAATAATATGATATTATAATTAGTTGAATTGCAAACCACTTCAGACCTGGAACAATGTGGTAGTCGTCCATTGAGGCGGATTTCCAGTCCGCCCCTGATTACTACCGTGGAGATCAAGAAGACCTGCGGTATAAATTCAGCTAATAATTTAAGCATTAAGAGGTACCCCATAGTGAAAAAAAAGATTCTAATCGCTAACCGAGGTGAGATTGCCCTGCGTATAATAAGGGCGGTACAGGAGCTGGGATATACCGCGGCCGCAATCTACGAGAAACCAGATAATGAAGCCCTTCACATCAGGGCGGCAGACGAGGCCGTATGTATTGGCGACGGCCCCAGAGTCGATTATCTCAACATTGACAAGGTCATTGCCACCGCCCAGAAGGTAGGGGCCTGCGCCATCCATCCAGGTTATGGATTTCTGGCCGAGAATCCCGCCTTTGCCAAGGCCTGCGAGGATGCCGGTTTGACCTTCATCGGCCCGGCCAGCGAGGTTATTGAAAATCTCGGCAATAAGGTAATCGCCCGTGAGATCATGGCCAAGGCCAATATCCCCATGGTGCCCGGTACCAGTAATCTTACCGCCGGTGAGGCCGGCACGGCTGAGGCGGTGGAATTTGGCCGTAAATACGGCTATCCCATAATGCTGAAGGCCACCTCTGGCGGGGGCGGCCGCGGTATCCGCCGCATCGAAACTGAGGCCGAGCTTGTTGAGTCAATCCCCTTAGCCCGCTCCGAGGCGAAGGCGGCCTTTAATGACGACCGGGTCTATCTCGAAAAGGTAGTCCTTACCCCCAAACATGTTGAGGTACAGATAATTGCCGACAAATGGGGGACGGTGCTGCATCTCGGCACCCGAGACTGCTCTATCCAGCGCCGCAATCAAAAGCTGGTGGAGATTGCCCCCTCACTGATTAAAGATCAAAAATTACTGGATACCATATGCCAGACTGCAGTTGTAGCAGCCCGGGCGGCTAATTATACCAATGCCGGGACGGTAGAATTTCTGGTGGATCGTGAGATGAATTTATATTTCATGGAGATCAACACCAGAGTGCAGGTCGAACATACGGTAAGCGAGATGATCACTGGCATCGACATTGTCCGCACCCAGATAAAACTGGCCATGGGTAAAAAACTGTCCTTCAGCCAGGATGATGTCCAGCTCCGCGGCCACGCCATCGAGATGCGGATTAACGCCGAAGACCCGCAAAATAATTTCATGCCCGAGGGCGGTAAAACCGTTTCAGTTTACCGCTCTCCCGGCGGCTATGGCGTCCGTTTAGACGGCTTCGTTTACCAGGGCTATAAGATTCCAGAGGTCTATGACTCCCTGCTGGTAAAACTGACAGTACACGGCTATTCCTGGAATGAAACCGTAGACCGCATGCGGCGCTGCCTGCATAATTTTGTTATCGCCGGGCCTAAAACCACCATCCCCTTTTATCAAAACCTGGTTAACGACCAGGATTTTCAGAATGGTCAATTTGATACATCCTATCTCGAAACCCATGACCATCTCTTTGAGTACACCGATCAAAGAACCGAGGTAAATAAAATAGCCAGATTGATTGCCGAAATCCACTTTCGGCAGGAAAACCCATACGCGATTTAAGGAATTTTAACATGGAACATATTATTCAAGGTATGAGTATTAAAGAAGTACTGTCCACCATCCGTGGTACGGACGGTTACTTCATCACCAACACGGCCAGTGATCTCTCACAGTCCGACTTCAAAAACCGTATTTTGCTCCACACTGATCTCCTCGCCGCCCCGGCCCGGGAAAAAGCCAAATATCTTTCTCTCGAGATCACCGGCGGGGCCTCCATCCACGTGGATATTCTACGCAAACAGGTTGATCCTTTTTTAAAGCTCAAACTCCTGCGTGAAAAGATGCCCAACACCATGTTTCAAACCCTGTGCCGGGGAGTTAATCTCTTTGGCTACCGGCCCTATCCCCAAAATGTAATCCGCCAGACAGTGCGTGAATTTGCCAAGTATGTCGATGTCTGGCGAGTATTTGATTTTTTGAATTATATCCCCAACATGCAGGCCGTCTTTGAAGAGGTACAGGCCGCCGGCAAGATTTTGGAACCTTCTATCTGCTTTTCCACCGGCCCCGAACATACCAATGATTACTACCTGAGCAAGGTGGCCGAGATTCTTGCGGTTACCGGAGAGGATATCCTTCTATGCATCAAAAACCACGGCGGCCTCGGCACTCCCAAACGCATTGGCAGTCTGGTGGAGGCCATCAAGGGTAAATTCCCTGATCTCGTCATCCATTATCATGGTCATAACACCGATGGCAACGACGTGGGCCGGATAACCGCCGCCGTCCTAAACGGGGCAGAGATTATTGATGCCGCCGACCACGCCTTCACCGGTTATTACGGCCCGCCTCCCATTCTCACCGTCATTGATACCCTGAAGGACTATGGCAAGAATCCAGCCACCGTCGATGTCGAGGCCGTAATTGAGACCTCCGAGGTTCTTCGTAATGAGCGGGAGCATTATGATTATTTTGAGTCCCAGTTCAAGGGCTTCTCACCCACCGTTCAAATACATAAATTACCAGGCGGAGCTATGGGCTCCAGCTTTGAGCAAGCAGTAAAGGGCGGCTTTTTAGATCAAATGCCCCATATCCTCCACGAGGAACTACCCAAGGTCCAGATTGAGCTGGGTAATTGGTGGAGCGTTACTCCCGGCTCCCAGATCATCTGGACCACCGCGGTAAGTAATGTCCTGGGCGGCGAGCGTTACGGCAATCCCTCCGGCGACTTAAAAAATCTTCTCCTTGGCAAATACGGGCCTTTTCCTTTTTATCAGCCCGCCGACTGGATATACGAAAAGGTATTCGGATCTGACTGGCAGGATATACTGGCACGAGAGGGCGGCAAGGAGGATATAGAAGACATTGATCTTGAGCAGGAACGGGCCTCTCTGACCAAACGCCTTGGGACAGAACCCACCGAGCAACAGCTGGTACTTTATCTCCAGCACCCCAACGACGCAGTTGATTTCTTCAAATTTGAAGAAGAATTCGGCCATGTCCATGTCCTGCCGCCCAGTGTTTTTCTGCGGCGGGGCGGCTATGAGGTGGGAGAGACCATCCACTTCAAAGATCATTACGGCAAGGAGCATATAATAGAGATCGGCCCCAAACAATTAGACGAAAATGAAGGCAAATGGAATATCTATCTGAATGTAGATCATCAGCAGAGAATCTACAGCTTTCAGGAAGAATCCTCAGCTGCAGCGGCCGCGAAGGTGCCGGAAATCAGCGGCAAGGAAATCGCCGAATTAGCCCAAGCCGGCGACATGCGGGCTCCGTTCTCCGCCAATGTCTGTGATATAAAGGTAGAAGAGGGCCAGCTGGTAAAGGCCGGTGACACCTTGCTCATCATGGAAGCCATGAAGATGCAAACTCCGGTAAACAGCGAGGTAGACGGCACGGTTGGTAAAATCTTTGCCGAACTTGGCCAGTCTTTAAAGGCGGGTGGCAAATTGCTGCAGATTGAGATTAAATAGATTATTTGGTAACTATTTAGGTGTGACCGTAAATTGCCCTAAACTCTGAGCTGTAACTGTTTCAGATATAATGCATCAGAGAGACCGAGCTGCGCTCTCCCGCAAAATCAAACGCAGGAAGCACAGTTCGCCTCTCTGAATTTCAACGGCTACTGCCCGAGAAAGCCTTTTAATAATTGTATGCCTGAGGCGGCCTTGCTGTCATCTTTCTTTATGACCTTATCTAATTGTTCCATGAGCTTCTCCTTAACCGCCTTTCGGGCCTGAGCCTTAATAAATGAAGGATCAAGGGTAACCTTTGGCTTGCTATAAGAGCCGACGATCCTAAGTTTAACCGTCGTCCCGCCATTCCTCGCCGCCAACAATCTTTTTAAGGTATTACTCCTGATTTTCTGAGCCAAAGCTTGAGAAATATTGATCTCCACCGGCAGATTAAGGGCGCCATCAAGATTAACGGTGCCATCGATAGAAGCCGCTAATCCTTGAGCGCTCAAGGTGGTATCGAGCTTTATATTGCCGCCCTTTAACAACCTGACCTTGCCGCTCATATCCTTAAAGGCGATGGTTTTGAGTTCCGGCAGACCAAGCAGCGCCGAGATGGCTTCCGTTAAGGGATTCTGCTGAATAACCCCGTCGGTCAGGCTGTAGTCCGCCACGGCACTTAATGACCTTTTAACCGCCGCTGCCTCAAAACCAGCCCCGGAAAAATTAATGGTCGATTGCAGACGTCCCTTAATCATATTGCCAAAGGACTGCCCCAGCCCCTGACCAAGTTTATCAATCATCAGAGCTGACAATTTCAGGTCACCACTGTAAACCGGATCAACTTTGTTGAGATCCAGCCGCAGATTATCCACCAGCTGCCCGCCGGCCACCTCCGCCTTCATCTCCTTAATATTGAACACCCCGTTTTTGAGTTCAAAGGGCAGCACAAAATTATTAATAGTTAATTTCTTATAAAGGGCCTGCCCAATCTTAATCACACCATGGGCGGTAAGCGGCGGCAGGGCAGCGGCAATGGCCGTTTTAGATCCGGCTCGGGGAGCGGCCTTTGCCGGTTTGGGAGCGGCCGCAACCTTGGGTAAAGCCGCCGGCAGGGCGGCAAGATAATCAAGATTAAGCCGCTTACTGGTTATATTTAAAAGGATATCCGGCCGTTGAAGATAATTATCAACCTGCCCCTTTAGTTCAACTTTTTCCTTATCCAGCCTGGTCT
>JAJSAA010000285.1 GCA_024274995.1 Deltaproteobacteria bacterium | reverse complement strand
CAGCTCTTTTACTCCAGCGATGTCCGGGGTGAAACCGAGCCCTGCGGCTGACACAGCCGTCAATTGGGCGGTCTGTCCAAAAAGGCGAAACAGTTTGAACTGGCAGCGGCAGAATCAAAACTGCCCCATATCATCCTCGACGGCGGAGCTCTGCTCTTCAAGAAGCTGCGCCTCACCCACGGCCAGGAGCAGGACGAGATGCTTACCGCCCAGGCTATCGTCAAGACTTATAATCTCATGGGCTATCAGGCGGTGGGTATAAGTAAATATGACCTTGCAGCCGGACTTGATTTCCTGCGGCAGATCAGCCGGGAATCAAAATTCTCCTGGCTGAGCGCCAATTTAGTAAGCAGCAAGGATCACCATCCCCTTTTCAGGAGTAAAATATTACTGTCGATAGACAACTTAAAGATAGGGGTTACCGCCCTTACCGGCCCCGCCGCCGGTAAACTGCTCACCACAAAGGACCAGGCCCTGCTTCTGCCCTGGCAGGACAGCCTGCCCGCGGTCATCAAGGATTTAAAGAGCAGGAGCGACATTATTATCCTGCTCTCCAGCCTGCCGCCCCCGGCCAACAAGGAGATTGCCCGCCGTTATAAGAATGTTAATATTCTGATCCAAGCCGCTCAGACAGGAACCAATATCTACCCCCAGCCTCTGGCCAACACCCTGATCTGCCAGACTACAAAGCAGGGCAAATACATCGGCATCATGGACATCAACTGGCAAAAATCTCAAAAATGGGGTATCGACAAGGCCGGTTTGCTGCGGAGGGATGTAAACGCCTTGGATCGCCTGAACTGGCGGCTCGCCAAATACAACGAACCGGAGAAAGAACTGAAAAACCGGCCGGCCAAACTCCAAATTTGGCGGCATCTCACCGGGCGGATAAACCGGCTCCAGGCTGAAATAAACAGATTAAAAACCGATATTGAGGCCGGAGGGATAAAGAATCAGCCCTCCACCTTCAAAAATCATTTCACTGCCATGACAACCGACCTGCCTGACGACCGGCAAATAAGCCTGATTGTGGGCAATTTAAACAGAGAAATAAATCGGTTGGGGAAAATAAAGGCTGGAGAAATAAAGGCGGTAAAAAATAATTATATCGGCTGGCAGCGCTGTGGAAAATGCAACAGGGCCGAGGTTAAGAGCTGGCAGCGCACCAAGCACGCCAGGGCTTATGAAACCTTGGTTGAAAAGAACAGACAGTATAATCTTGACTGCCTGTTCTGCCATGTTACCGGAATAGACCGCCAGCATAAATCAACAGCCCTGAGCGTAAGCACTGAGCTGCGCGAGGTGGGATGCGAATCATGTCACGGCCCGGGCCGCGCTCATGCCGCGAATCCTCAAAAGAATAAACTCATCTCCCACCCCCCGGGGAAAACCTGCCTGAGCTGCCACACCAGAGACCACGATCCGGATTTTAAATATGAAACAGACATCAAACGGACACATCAGGGGAAACGATAATTTTTCACGATCAGATACCAATAGAATGTATTGGTTAAAGGTCTGCAAACCTGTGTAAACGAAGGAAGCAAAAAACTTCTCTTTGAGACAATTTTTCGCGACGCAGCTACGTGTTTTTATTTAGATACCAAGAGAAAAGAACTCCTTTTGTTTCTAACCGTGATTATGGAAAATAATAAAACAAATATCATTATTTACAATACCGCTGACGGTAAAATCGCGGTGGATTTATATGCCAAAGACGGCATGGTGTGGATGAACCAGAATCAGCTGGCGGAACTTTTTGCCACCTCGGTGGCAAATATCAGCATGCATATTGCTAACATATTGAAAGAAGGGGAATTAGATGAAAATTCAGTTGTTAAGGATTACTTAACAACTGCCGCTGATGGGAAAAAATATAATGTCACCTTTTACTCACTTGCCATGATTCTTGCCATCGGTTTCAGGGTACGGAGTAAAAGAGGAACCCAGTTCAGAATCTGGGCAAACCAGAACTTGAAAGAGTACATCGTCAAAGGGTTTGTCATGGATGATGAACGGTTGAAAAACCCTAATGGCAGACCTGATTATTTTGATGAATTCCTGGAGCGAATTCGGGAAATCAGGGCTTCTGAAAAGCGGTTTTATCAAAAAATTCGTGATCTGTTTTCCTTATGCAGTGATTACGACAAAACGGATAAGGCAACTCAGATGTTTTTTGCTGAAACCCAGAATAAGCTGCTTGTTGCTGCAACCGGGAAAACCGCTGCTGAGATCGTAATGAGCAGAGCTGATGCCGATGCGCCCAATATGGCCCTTAAATCCTGGAAAGGACAGGTCGTTAGAAAGCAGGATATTTTTATCGCTAAAAACTATCTGGATCATGACGAGATTGACACTTTGAATCGTTTGGTTGTCATCTTCCTGGAAACTGCTGAGTTGCGGGTAAAAAACAGGACTGATATCACCATGGATTTCTGGCGTGAACATGTGGACAGAATCCTTGAGTTCAATGAGAAACCGCTTCTCGTGGGTCAAGGAAAAATCAGCAATGCAGTGATGGAGAAAAAGGTGAGGGAGATTTATCAGCTCTTTGATCAAAAACGAAAATTTTACGACGCAGAGCAAGCTGACCTGAATGACATGAAAGAGTTGGAACAACTGGAAGAACAGTTGAAAAAAGAGAGGTAAGGCTGTTGACTTCATGATTATTCCGAAGGACTTTACCTGATTTAACAAGAACAACCGGCCGTTCCCCTTCTTTATTTTGATGATGAATAAAACGCCTGCAAAAATTTTCTAAAGCAGGCGCTTCAGCCTGCTGAATGAGGGCATAACCCCTAACCTCTGTAATGCAGCTAACATGGTAGCGCCCTTCATGGGTGAGCAGCGATCAGAGTGCAACACTTCCCGACGAGTTGCCGGCCATCGGGTTTTAATACCTCCATTTTCGCGCCACCGTTGAATGGTACGGGTAGACAACAAGTCCAGCAGATCGCATACCTTAGAGAGTCGAGCTCCGGCAGCACATGCTTTATCAATCAGGGAGATCACTTGCCGCCTCTCCGCAAGCTTAATTTTACGTCCTCGGGATCCGCTTAGAGAGACTGACCTTTTTTGAAGTACCAGAAGCGCCGCAGTCTCAGCCAGACCGGGTGTAACATACGGGTAATAGCCATCATTCATTACTTCACCCACAAAAAAAAAGCCGCCCCGCTCTCCTCAATAAGGAAAGCGGGGCGGCCTAATATAGAAAACCTTAAACTAAACGCTTAACAACCACAGGCTTTCTGCATATTCGGTACAGTCTGCTTCTTACGGCTCATCATGCCGTCAACCCACATGGTGTTGTTCTCGAGTTTACCATTAAAGGCCTT
>JAJSAA010000284.1 GCA_024274995.1 Deltaproteobacteria bacterium | reverse complement strand
TATCTGCTCCCATGGGCAGTTTATCCCTCACCGCGGCCGGGGACGGGCGTATTTTTCTGGCGCCAGGCTCTATCATCTCCACTAAGGGCGAGGCTGATGTCCATTACGGCCAGCTTGGGGAGGAAAACTGGTCGGTGGCCAGTAAGACCGGTAATCCGTCTGATATGGCCCAGGGCAGGCCGGTTAATGAGGCACCGCGAAAGTCCATAGCCTTAAAGGGCAATGAGGTCATTATCAGCCGGGGTGCTGCCATTGATGCCGGCGGTGGCGGGGCGGTTTCGAGTACTTTCTTTTTGCCCGGCCTTGAAGGATCGGTTAATCCGTTGAACGGGAAATACGTCATTTTGCCCGGCCATTCGGCGGCCCGGGCCGGTGCGGCCGTTTATCTTGAAGGCTCTAAAAAACTTGGTCTGCGGGCCGGAGTGTACTCGCTGCTGCCGGCCGAGTATGCCTTCGAGCCTGGAGCCTTGGTCGTTGAATCTCTGGGAACCAGGGCCCTGCCCGGTCAGCAGAGGGCAACGGTCAGGCAGGGAGTAGTGTTGGCCGGTTACAAGACGGAGACCGGTATAGAAGCTGCATCGCCGCTACAGAGCGGTTTTTGGGTGCGCTCGGCACCGGACGTGTTGCGTGAGGGGCATTTTACCGCCAGTTCCCTAAAGGCGGGGGCAGGCGGTAGTGTGAGCCTACAGGCCAAAACGGCGGTTTTAGCCGGCTCCATTCGGGCGGCGGCCCTGCCGGATTATACCGGCGGCATTCTTGATCTGGCGGTGCGGAATGACATTGAGATAGGCTCCGGCAGCGCTTTATTACCGGCTGATTTCTCCTTTGCCTCTAAGATTCCGAAGGCGCTGGCCGGTAAATTCTTTCTTGACGGCGGGGCAGTTTCGAATGCCGGTCTCTCCAAGATGACGCTTGGCACCATAAGCTATGACAATAATCAAAAAATCATTGCCGCAGCGACTACTGACTCCATAACTCTGTTAAAAGACACCCGTCTTGCGGTACCCGAATTAGTGCTTAATGCTGAAAAAATTTCTTTGGGGTCTCGAGCGGTTATGGAGTCTCTTGCCGGAAAAGGCACGATGCGTCTCACCGCGGGTCGGGTCGATACGGCGGCGGGTTCGGAATTGCATGCCGCGCATGACCTGTCTATTCAAACCGATACCTTGGATATGAACGGGACCCTTAAGGTGGATAATTCATCTCTTTCTCTCCTGTCCTCTAATATGTATTTTCTACCCCAGGGGGTTAGTTATCGGGACGCGGTCAGCAAAGGCGCTGATCCGGAAGGCATGTATCTGCCTTATGCGCTGCGGGAGGAGATGCGCGGTTTAAAGAGCGTTACCCTGCGGGGCAGATACGGCATTGAGTTTCTTGCCGACACCAGTCTGAATGTGGCTGGTGATTTAACCCTTGATTCGGCGCTGCTCACTGCCGATGGCGATCATACGGTCAGCTTGAACGCCGCCAGGGTAAATCTTCTGCACAGCGGCGCTGAAACCGCCGCCCAGGGTGGTAATGCGGGCGGTGGTTCTTTATCAATCAGCGGCGGTCTGATTCAGGCTGGCAGGGGTGATATGTTAGTGGATGGTTTCCGGCAGGTATCCTTGAGCGCCAAGGATGATCTGATCTTCAGGGGGCAGGGCTCTCTTATTGTTAAAGGTGGTCTTAAGTTGAGTGCCAGCAGGGTGACCACCTCCTATTACCGGGAGGGTAATGAGCCCTATCAGCCGGCCGATTTTACGGTTCAGGCGCTGGGCGGCCTTACCATTCTGCCCGTTGCTCATGGGCGGGCGGCGGAGACGCAAAAGGTGCCGGGCGGCAGTTTGGAATTGATCGGTAAGAGGGTGGATATCTCCGGTGATATTGAGGTGCCAGCCGGCAATCTGCTTGTTAAGGCCACCGGTAAAGCCCTTGATGGAGATGGTATCTATCTGCGGGACGGAGCCTTGTTGGCGGCCCTCGGCAATGTCTACGAGAACAAAATACAGACCGGTGGCGGTGAGCGGGTGCTGAGTACGGTGGCCCCCGGCGGCCGCATCGCTCTGCAGGCGAATGAGGGGCGGATTTCCCTATCTGTCGGTAGTCTTATTGATGTCTCAACGGTTAAGGGCGGCGGCCAGGCCGGAGAGATCAGTCTTTACGCACCCGAGGCCGGAGTCGCCCTGGGCGGAAAACTTGCCGCCCAGGCTGCCGATGGAGGCAACGGGGGGGCCTTGAGTCTGGCAACAGACAGCATAGGGGACTTTTCATCTTTCTATGCCGCGATGGAACATTCCGGCTTCAGCCGTGCCATGCGGCTGGGGGTGCGGAGTGGTGATATAGTCATTGGTGCCGTCGACGTGGTTACTACCCCGAACCTCTCCCTGTCCTCGGCCAAAGGCAATATTGTGGTCAATGGGACTATTGATGCCTCCACCGCTGGAGACGGCGGCACAGTAGAATTATATGGCAAAAATGTGGAACTTGACGGCGGCCGGGTGCTGGCTGAGGGCAAGAAGGGTGGCCGCGTGGAGATGGGGGCCGTAGTCGGGGAGAACATGGATGACACGGAGGGCTTGATAGAGTTTAAAAACGGTGCCCTGGTTGATGTCTCCGGCAGCAGCGGAATGGGCGGCAAGGTCTATCTGCGGGCCGGTCTCAATAAGGCGGGTGATGATGTGAAGGTACAGCTGAACGGTACCATAACCGGAGCGGCGCAGACCGTGGTGGAAGCCGTAGACGTATATCAGCTTAATTCTGGCACCGACGAGCTTAAGGAAGCTAAACTGAGTAACTGGGGGCTGGTCACCAAAACATTTATGGCCGCCCAGCAGGCCGGTTCCGGTAAAGGGCGAAGCCGTCTGCTCAGCGAATTGGGGCGGGATGTGTCCGGCACGGATAATTTTCATCTACGACCCGGTATCGAGGTTCGTAACGTGGCTGGTTTAGATCTTAATGTCAGGGATAAACTTGATCTCAGTGATTCGTTCAAATGGCGCTATAACGGGGAACCTGGCGTGTTGACCTTGCGCTCCAGGGGGAATTTAACCGTTAACGGCAGTATTATAGACGCACCCACTGCGGCTCCGGCCGGAGAGAACCCGTCCTGGGGAATTAATTTGATTGCCGGCGCCGATACGACCAGCGCTAACGTGATGGCGGTCAACAACGGTAGTGGTGATTTTAAGGTGGGTAATGATGGCAGTGAATCGTTTATTTTTAGTGACAGCGGTGCGGTGCGCTTTGCCTCGGGAGGCAGTACCACCATTGGCAAGGGCGTCAAAGAAAAGGGTTATTTCTATTTCAAAAACAGCGGGGTGCCAGGGACATCTGAAAAACTTGACTACACTATCTCCTCGACGGCTGGTGATATATCCGGCTGGGTTGGCGGTGATCTGCTCTTCGACGGCGGGGCGATACAGGATGGTTCCGGCTCAATATCTCTAAGTGTTGACGGCAGTCTTAAACTTGCAAATGGTACCAAAACAGGTGCTATCCGCACCATCGGTAAACCACCGGAGGAGTTGGACAATGAATTTAAGACCGCATTGCAAAATATGCTACAGGAACGTCATATACCATCACAACGCCAGGCTGCAATCATAAACATGCTTGGCAAACCAATTCGCTTGCAGCAGTACTGGGGGTACCATGACGGCGGTGATATCAGTATCAAGGTGCGAAAGAGCTATGAAAGCCCGCTCCTGTCTAATATATCCGCCTGGGATGCCGCCTATAGGTTGAAGCTGCGCGGACCTAAATTGTCTCCCCATTGGTCTGCTGATTATGATGGCAAAGGCTCGTTATTAATGGGCAGCCGGCCCCTGCGCGGTTTGGCCGCCATGGGCGGCGGTTCGGTTGCTGTCCGGGTCGGTGGTGATTTTACTGGTCAGGCCGGTACCTTTGGGACGGGAGATTTGTTGATCCGGGCTGGCGGTGATATTAACGGCCGCTTTTTGGTGGCGCGGGGACAAGGCACTATCTCCAGCATGTCAAATATAGGCAGTAAAATAGACACATCAGCTAAAATTCCCACTGTCCTTGAAC
>JAJSAA010000283.1 GCA_024274995.1 Deltaproteobacteria bacterium | reverse complement strand
AGTTGGCTGAATTCGCGGGAGGGGACTGTTTGCCTCTTAAACGTAAAACGTAAAACGTAAAATGAAGATTGGTAAAAAATGGGTAAAATAACCAGGGGTTGGAGTACTATGTCTCGGTCTAAGACTGAATATCTTTATGGTCAGTGGATTCCTTTTTTATTGGTAGCTGCCGCTCTCTTGATCTCAATAATTTCTTGTCGGCAAAGTGCTCTCATCAGCCCTTTACCAGCCCCTATTTCGCCATCCCCGCAGATCAAGGTTGCCGCCTCTCCGCTTCCCGCTGATCTCCAGCGGGAATCATTAATGGGGCGGCGTATATATGCCATGAGTGTTAATTCAAGTCAGGAGCTTATTGCCCGGCTACATGAGTTTAATCTCTGGGGCGAAGTGCAGGAAGATGTGCCTTCGGTCATCATTGAGCATTTCCCGGCTGATCTGGCTCTAATTGATCTGAACCGTAAGAAGAAGGCCTTTGTGCGGGCCTTGCTGCCGGTGGTAATGGTGGCCAGGGAAGAGGTTATGCAGGAACGTCAGCGTTTATTGACCATCATTGACGAACTGGGCGGCCCGCAAGGCTTGACCTTTTACCCGGGACGGCAGGAGTGGCAGACCGCCATCACCGGGGAGCAGGCCCTCTTTATTAATAAGTTATGCCGTAAATATCGTACCCAGGATGCTGAGGAATTACTGAACCGGGTTAATGTTTTGCCCGTCAGCCTGATGCTGGCCCAGGGAGCAATCGAATCATCATGGGGCAGTTCCAGATTTGCCAATCAGGCCAATAACCTTTTCGGGATGTGGACCTGGGGCAAAAAAGGCCTGGTTCCGGCTCGGCGTGCCGCCAATCAAACTCATAAAATTGCTGTCTATGATTCAGTTTTAGACTCGGTTCGGGCTTATATGCTGACCATAAACAGAGTCGGGGCTTACGCTGATTTGCGGCGCATACGGCGTCATTCCATGGATGCCGTGGCCGTGGCAGAAGGTCTGCTTAATTACTCTGCCAAAAAAGGTGTTTACGTGATCTCTCTACAGAGTCTTATCAAAAATAATAATCTCGAGAGTTATGATAATTGCCGCCTCGTTGATGCCGGTTAATTTTACGGGCCCTATCAGGCTGGGTGGCAGGTAATTCTCAATAGGAGTAAATTAATGACCTCATTATTAGCAGAAAAAGATGATGATTGTGTGAAGAAGACAACTCTCTACTCCGCCATGGCAATATGTCTGCTGGCGGGGTTTCTAAGCGGGGTAATATACAGTTCCCTGCATCCGGTTCATTCTAAGGACGTGGTTCATGAGCCGCACGATTCTGCGGCTCAGAGCCCGTCGGCCAATTCCGCCAACGCCTCGCAGCAGGCGGCGATGATCTTAGGCCTGGAAAAGCAGGCCGCCCTGCATCCCGAGGAGGGTGAGATCTGGGTCAAATTGGGCAACGCCTATTTCGATACCAATCAGGCGGTCAAGGCTATTGGTGCTTATACTAAATATCTGGCTCTGCATCCGGGGAATGCCGGGGTGCTTACCGATCTGGGGGTTATGTATCGGCGGGCTGGACAGCCGGACAAGGCCATCGAATGCTTTGATAAGGCCGCCGCCCTTGACCCTTTAAATGTTCAGGCCCGTTTTAATAAGGGGATTGTGCTTATGTTTGATAAGGATGATAAGGCCGCTGCCATTAAGGAGTGGGAGGCCATTGTCAAACAAAATCCAGGGGCTATGGCAGCGGGTGGTAAGACTGTGGCCCAGGTCTTGGAAGAGGTAAAAGCTGGCAAGAAATAACTTTTTTGTCGATAGAGGTATTGCTCTGTTGATTGTTTGGTTCCTCGCTGTTTCAAACGGGCAGCTCGCAGACAAAAGTATATCTAAAATCATAAATTTCCCCCATGCCCGTCATTTAGATATATTTTTAAGCAGATAAAAGTGAAGATTATTAGAACAAGATATTACCATCTACGTTCCTCCCCCCCTTGTGGGAGAAGGACAGGATGGGGGGTATTAAAGTAGAATAAAAAACTTTCAAAATCCCTCACAATATTTTGCCAAACGTCATTGTTTCAAAAGCGGGTTACTTTATATCCTTCTGATTCCAATTAGACTGTACGCTGTTGCTCATACTCCTCCCGCGCCGCGTGCTGACTACCGTTAAGTTCAAGCATTACCCACCCTTTTTTTCGTAACAGACAAAATCAACAATATACTTTCACAGGGGAATTGTCGTCTGAAATTTGACCACAGTAATCTTTCCTTATCTGTCATGTTGTTGCGGAGTAATTTTGCCCGGTGGATGAATTTGTGGCTTTTTGTATATTTTTCCCCCACAAGGGGGGAAGGGACGTCGGTGGACAGGCTATAAAATGGCCAGTATCAAGAATATAGTTATTCCTTACCATTATTAAACCATAATTTCAGGTAAGCGTAGCGCGGACTCTGAGATGGGGGGGGGCAACTGAAGCTATCATAAAATCAGGGCAGAGCGATGGGGGTGTGGAGTGGCAGGGCGCTTAAGTCTTCATCCCGGCTCAGGGCCTCGCCGATTAATATGCCGAGACGTTCCGCCTCATCCTGCTGGGCCTGGGAATGGCCGAATTTTTTATAATGGCCCCTTAAAAAGGCGGAATGCTCCGGGGCCTTGCCGGCAATCTTCATAAACACCCCGATGGTGCGCCATGGCTCATGGCATGGATGCGAAAAAATCAAGCTGTTGGGGACATGCGCCCCATAGCGCCGCAGCATGGCCTTCAGGCCCCATTGGTGCATACGCCAATATCCCCGGCAGGAGATGAGGGGCAGGATGGTCTGTCCGTCAAAGAGCTTTTTGCCGTAATGGTCAATAAGATAAAGAATGGGGCCGCTGGGGTTATACGACCAGGTGGGCCCGGCTAAAATTATCAGATCAAAATGTTGATTTATCTGTTCGGAAAGGGGGCAGATGGGGTTGCGCCGCCGGAAGAGGGTGAGAATCATCATAACAAGGCAGGCGCCGATGGAGCCAGTGGGGAATTTTAAGTGAACCACGGGTTCAATTCTTTCTTTTAGCACTCGATGGTCATTCTTCTCCAGGCCAATTTTAAGATGCCTTATCAGGCAACTCGTTTGGCCGCTGAAGGAATATGAAAGGATGAGAATTCTTTTTTTTCTGGCTATGGTCATGGAAAAAATATTAATTTGGAGGTGATGTGCCCGTTATGCCTGTCGGGTGAAATTTCAATTGCCGCCATAATAAGATTATATTATCGTGTCCGCAACTGCAATGTGCAGAAATAGGAAGCTTGAGAAAATTCTTTTAAATTTCTGGCTTATTTCGTCGTTAGCGTGGGGCGTGGGAATATGGGTGGTGATTATGGAAAACTCTTATGATGTGATAATTATCGGTGCTGGGCTTTCCGGTTTAAGCGCCGCCCATTTTTTGGCGAAATTATCTCATGCTGACTTGCGAGTTGCCATTATAGAAAAGACTTCTCGACCGGGGGGAGCCATAAAGACCTTTAACTCGGAGGGCTATCAGGGGGAATGGGGGCCGCATGGCTTTCTTGATAATACCCCGGAAAGCCAGGAACTTCTGCGTGATATTGATCTCTATCGCGAGGCCCAGCAAGCCCCCTTGGGCGATTTCTTCCGCTATATGTGTCATAGGGGCCGGCTGGAACGGCTGCCCCAGAGTCTGAGCACGGTTTTAAAGACCCCTCTTATTACCATGGGCGGTAAACTGCGGGTAATCGCCGATCTCTGGAAGCGGCCGAAGATGGAGGATCAGACCATTGCCGACTGGGTGAATTATCGTTTCGGTCCGGCCATTCTTCCTCTGGCCGATGCCGCTATCAGCGGTACCTTTGCCGGGGATTTTAACAGATTGAGTATTGATGCTGTTATGCCGGGTGTCCGGGCTATTGAGAAGGAGACCGGCTCGGTACTACGGGGGCTTATCAAGAAAAAACGGGCGGCGAGGGGGGGCAGCAAATTGGCCCGTCTGCCCTCCATGCTCAATTTTCCTGCCGGTATGGAGAGGCTGATAAAGGCCCTGGCCGACAAAAAAGAAATTAAATATAATGCCGCAGTCAAGGGGATCGGTCGGGATAAAGTCTGGAAGGTTAGGACAGAGGCGGGGGAGTTCAGGGCGGCGCGATTGATTATGGCGCTGCCGGTGAACCAGGCGCTTCGACTTCTAACCGCTTTTAAGGCGCCGCCGGTGGTGGAAATTCCGACGGCCAGGATAATTAATGTGGTAATGGGCTTGCCCGATTCGGCCGAGGTTCCCTACGGCTTTGGTTACCTTGCCCCGGAGCGGGAACACCGTTTTGCCATTGGCGCCATGTTTACCTCTCATATGTTTCCTGGCCGCAGCCCCCGATCCTGCCGGTTAATCGAGGTGCTGGTTGGCGGTCGGCGGCATACTGAGCGTCTCAGCCTCTCGGATAGTGAGATAGAGGCGCAGGCAGTCAAAGACATAGGGACGCTTATTAATCTGCCGGAGCCGCCTCTTTTTACCAGGGTGCTACGCACTGAACATGCCATCCCGCAGCTTGAGATGGATCATCCCGCCTTGCTGCGCTGGCGGGAGGGCATGGAAAGTGATTTGCCGGATCTGTCTATCTGCGGTTTTGGCTGGGATGGTATAGGAATGAACGATATGATTAAATCGGCCCGTAAGACCGCTGCTGCCGTTGCCGCTGGCGGTGAGCGGCAGATGGAAGAATTACAGGTGAAGCCGGTTTATTTTTAGGCGCTCTGCTACCGGGCAAAGCGTTTTAGGCGAGGAATTTAGCCCGTATTTTCTGGTCTAACATCTTCATCTGACCCTGGATGGAAAGATCATTATTTATTGCCTTGCTTATTACCCGAACTGAATGAACCACGGTGGAATGATCCCGGTTAAAGGCCCGGCCGATTTCAGAGAGGGCGTTCTGGGTGTATTTACGTGAGAAGTACATGGATATCTGGCGGGGGAAGGCGACGCTTTTCTTGCGTGATTTGGAGAGTAATTCTTCGGGCTGTAATTTGAACTGGCGGGCGATATAGTCTCTAATCATCGCTGGATCAAGCGCTTTGAGCTGATTGACGATATTGGCCATAACTTCGTTGATCATTTCCGTATTGGCTTCACGCCCCTGGAGGGCCATTTTGGCCTTGATTCCCACCAGGGCGCTTTTTACCTGCCGCATGTCTCCCTTGATCCGTTCCGCTATGTGCCAGACCAGTTCTTCGCTTAACGTTATTTCAAGCCCCCTGGCTTTTTGAGCTATGATGGCGGCCTTAGTCGCGGTATCGGGCGCGGTGATGGTGGTGATGAGGCCGGATGACAGGCGGGAGCGTACTCCGTCTGTAATGTTGCTTAATTCCCGGGGCGGCTGGACACCGGTCAAGATAACCGTCTTGCCGCTCTCCATGAGAATGTCTAAGATTGACCCTAATTCCTCCTGGGTCTTGGCTCGGCCGGCCAGGGCCTGTAAATCTTCTAACATCAGGACATCGCTGCTTTGAAAGCGGGTTTTGAAGGACTCCATTTTATGCTTCTGGATGGAATTGACCATCTCGGAAGTTAACTGCTGGGCGCTGAGGTAATTCAAACGGACACCGGGGGCGTTTTCCAGTATATAATGAGCCACGGCGTGGGTTAAATGGCTTTTGCCAAGGCCGGTGCTGGAGCTTACGTACAGGCAGCGGCCAAAGGAGGTGTCGCCTTCTGCCAGGGCGTGGCAGGCGGAATGGGCTATGGCGTTACAGTCACCAACCACAAATTCATCAAATACATACCTGGGGTTCAGAGTCCTGACGAAGGTGGGGGCCTTGTTGATGGTGGGCAGACACAGCTGCTCGCTCTTAGCAGCAGTTTGGGAAGCGGCCGTCTCCGGCAGTTCGTCATCGGCCTTAAAGATGATTTTGGGTTGCCGGCCCGTGTAATCTTTAACCGCCGCCTGGATATCGGTCATATAATTATCCATCACCCAGGAGCAGAAAAAACGATCCGGCCCGCGTAATTCTATGGTGTCATTGGCAAAACTCACGCATTGCAGAGGGGTTATCCAGAGGTTGTAGATACTTGCGCCCAGTTTGTCGTGAAGCCTTTTGTCTATTTTCTGCCAAGTCATGAGTTTATCCTGAGAGTTGGTTCTTGTGGAAAAATATCCTACAACGTGATAGGTGAGAGATCAGATTATGGCGTAATATTTAAAAAAAAAATGAAGGCCTGTCAAAGGCGGTTTTAGATGATTTAGTGAGGCGGTAAATCAAAGTTATCAACAGGGGCGGAGGCAAGTAAAGACAGGGGGTCTAATTGATGATCGGCTCACAGGCCTTGTCAATAAAGCGATTTGCCAGCCGCAGGATAAATGCCATATTTTTATGGCTTTAAGGAGGATTAGGTGGGTTTTCGGGCCTTGATGTTTAAAATTAATATGTCTGATTTGCTCCTGTTTATTCGTAATATCTGCTAAAATCTTTTTTTTCCTTTTTGTCGTACCCGCCCTTATTGGGTGAAAGCTCAAGGCCGGTAGAAAAATATTTTACAGATAATATTTGAAATATCGGTCAAATTACATTATGGACAACAGATAATAATAATTTCAGGTGCCCCGCTCTGCACGGAGACGGGGGTGACCGGAAAGTCCGGTGTGAATCCGGCGCTGACCCGCAACCGTAAGTGAGGACGAAAACCGCGAATAAGCCACTGTTTACCAGCTCTGGTGGATGGGAAGGCGCGGTGATTAGGGTGATCCATAAGCCGGTAGGCCGACCTGAGGTTAACGGACGTTTACTTCGTGGAATGAGTTGAGAGTCCGGGTGAATTTTTTTGCAGACAGGGGATTAAGTCCCTGACATTAAAAAACAGCCCGGTTCACCTGTAAATGGTGAGGCCGGGTTTTTTGTTTTTAGATTAAAAATGGTAGTATCAGGCAGATAACCGCCGAAAATGGTAATTTTTAGATTTGTCAAGTGAGGAAATAAAAATCAATGGCCTTAAAAAGCGCCGCGACAGACCTCTTTCTGGCCCGCCATGGTGAGGTTTCCGGCACCGGTGCCTATATCGGTTCATCTGACCCGCCGCTCACCGAGACTGGCCGCTCGCAGGCTCTAACTTTGGCTCGTGCTCTGCCTCTAAGTCCTGTCCGCTGTCTGTGCAGTCCCTTGCTCCGCGCCCGGCAGACGGCCGGAATTGTGGCTCGTTATCACGATTTGGCTCCTGAATATATTGCTGATTTAAGAGAGATTGATTTTGGTCGTTGGGAGGGGTTGACCTTTGCGGATATTGAGGCTTCCGAGGCGGAGCTTGTTGGGCGCTGGTTGTCTGATGGGGCCGATTTTACCTTTCCGGAAGGCGAAAATATAAGGTCTTTTCGGCGGCGGGTCTGCGCTCTGGCCCCCGCGCTTACTGCTCTTGGTAATACCCTGGTGGTGGCTCATGGCGGGGTTATCAGGGCGTTAATCTGTTATTTTCTGGGGCTTGAACTTGATGAGTATCTGAGCTTTGATGTGCGGCCCGGCGGCCTGACCATTCTGCGGATAAATAAGGGCGGTGCGACTCTGAAGGGGTTTAACTTATGAACAGGATTATTTTGATAACCGGCGGAGCCCGCAGCGGTAAGAGTGCCTTCGGGCAGGATTATGCCGAGGGCCTGGCTGAATCAAGGCTGTATATCGCTACCTCGCCGCCGGGACTTGACGTGGAGACGGCGGCGAGAATATCGCGCCATCAGGCAGAGCGCCGGGGCCGGGGCTGGCAGACCGTGGAGGAGGAGGTGGAGACCGCGGCCGTGATTAAGCTGGCGGCGGCCGGGGCCGTAATTCTGCTGGATTGTCTCACCATGTGGGTCAATAATCTGCAATGGCGGGGGCTGGTAGTGGATGAGGCCGGGATCAGCGCCTGTTGCCGGGAGTTGATTGCTGTCTGCCGGGAGCGGGAGGGCGCTGTGGTTTTGGTGAGCGGCGAAGTCGGCTGCGGTATTGTTCCCGAAAAAGCGGGGGTCAGAATGTACCGGGATTTGCTGGGACGCTGTAATCAGCTGATGGCGGCGGCTGCGGATGAGGTTTATCTTGTTAGCTGTGGAATTCCAGGGCGGATTAAAGGCTGAAACGTAACTTTTCCAAAAGTGGCGGTAAGCTGTATTCTCACCACGAGTTTAACCTGTTACGTGGACAATGAAATTGCTTTGTTGTGCCGGGATAGCCGGGCATGGCCGTTACTCAATTTAACATGATAACCAGCACAGAGAGAAATAAATGAGTCTATTAGAGCAAACCGCTGCCATGATTACTGGTCAGGATCAAACGTGGCGTAACCAGGCCAGAGCCCGTCTTGATCAATTAGCCATTCCTCATTGGGCCTTGGGGCGTTTAATGGATTTGGGCCTTGATCTGGTCGGTCAGACCAGGGCGCTGCCGCCGCCAGTGTCTCGCAAGGTTATTATCACCATGGCCGGAGATCACGGGGTGGCGGTTGAGGGGGTGAGTAAATTCCCCCAGGATGTGACCCCGCAGATGGTGGCCAATTTCGTCCGCGGCGGGGCCGGAATTAATGTCCTGGCCCGGCAGGCCGGGACAGACGTGGTGGTGGTGGATATGGGGGTGGCCGCCGATCTCTCGGCCTTGACTGGCAGGGGAGAGGTAGTCGATAAAAAGGTGGCCATGGGTACCGCAAATATGGCTCAGGGCCCGGCCATGAGCCGGGAAGAGGCCGTGCGGGCCGTGGAGGCCGGTATTGAGGTGGTGAATGAGCTGGCTGCTGATTATGATATCTTCGGTACCGGGGATATGGGTATTGCCAATACCACCCCGAGCAGCGCCATTGTCGCTGTCCTCACCGGCCGGGCCGCGGCCGAGGTAACCGGCCGTGGAACTGGTCTTGATGACCGGCAGGTGGCGGCCAAGATTGCGGTTATCAACCGGGCCCTGGAGATTAACCGGCCGAATCCGGCCGACGGGCTTGATGTTTTAAGCAAGGTGGGCGGTTTTGAGATTGGCGGTATCGCCGGGGTTATTATAGGCGCGGCCGCTCTCCATAAACCGGTGGTGGTGGATGGCTTTATCTCCACGGCCGGAGCCCTGATTGCTCAGAGTTTGGCCCCGATGACGGCCGAATATATCATTGCCGCCCATCGGAGTATGGAGAACGGTCACGGGGTTATGCAGGATCATTTAAAGTGTCAACCGCTACTGGATTTAAATCTGCGCCTGGGGGAGGGAACCGGTGCCGCCCTGGCCATGCATCTTGTAGAGGCGGCGGCCCGTATAGTCTCCGAGGTTGCCACCTTTGAGGAGGCGGCGGTGGCCGGGGCGGATAAATAATGGCGGGATTCTGGGCGGCCTGGAGTTTCCTGACTATTATTCCTCTGCCCGGCGGCCGGGGACAGAGGGCGGATGATCTGGCCTGCAGCCTGCCATTCTTCCCGGTGGTGGGGCTGGTTATCGCCCTGGTTATGGCTGCTTTGGCCGGGATTTTTCGTCACTTCTTGCCGCCAATGTTAGCCGCGGTATTGTTGACTTTATGTCTGCTGGCGGTCTCTGGCGGTTTTCACTTAGACGGTCTGGCCGACAGCGCCGACGGCCTGTTCAGCGCCCGGCCGAGAGAGCGGATGCTGGAGATCATGCGGGACAGCCATATCGGGGTTATGGGAGTAATCGCCATTGTTATGGCTATTTTGTTAAAGGTGGCGGCTCTCACCGCCCTTGATGACCGGCGTTTTGTGCTCGCTGCCTTTCTTATGCCGCTATGCGGCCGTTGTCTGATGATTGTTAATATGGCTGTTTTGCCCTATATACGCAAGCAGGGAGCTGCCTCATTATTTTACCCTGACCATCATAAACTGCGGCTGCCCGCTCTCGGGGCGCTGCTTCTGCTTTACGCCGCCTCCTGGTATGGCGGCGGCCTGCGGGGGTTGTTGTCCATGATTGTCAGTCTGCTGGCCGT
>JAJSAA010000282.1 GCA_024274995.1 Deltaproteobacteria bacterium | reverse complement strand
AGCTCACCGCTATAGATAAAGTCCGTTTCAGGTTTGCGTTTAAGAGGGGTGAGATAGTATGCGGCCGGTTTTGGCAGACATTTACGAAAAACTTCTATGATCTGCCGGGGCAGGAAGACCATAATGTTATCTTTTTTAGAGACATTGTTCTGATAGAAATAAACCTGACAAACATCTAACAGGAGCAGCTCAAGACCACTTGTCAGAACAAAAGGTTCTAAATAATTTCTGCACCCCAAATTTTTTTTTGCAATTCTTTTTTTAAGCAATTGCTCGAGAATCGACAAACTTTTATCGCCATACCAGGTAAGGATATACAAAACCTCCCGACAGGTATCTGTCTGTTGCCTGTAAAAGGCGGCTGCCAGCTTTTGATCCAGAAAAACCACCTGAAGGGCGGCCGCCATGTGCCTCTTCAACATTTTACCGGAGCGGCACAGTATGGGATTGCTCTCAACGGCCTGCAATACTTCCGGATCATCAACAGCGCCTTGCATAAACTGTTTGAAAAAATTTATTATATTTATGGCGCTGTATACCTTGGAAAAAATGGTTTCCAGGTCGTCCATTTTCATAATTTCACTAAGTGTGATATAGGCCATAATTTCAGCTCAGCATAAAATCAATGTCCGAAGCGGTTAGTCTCTTTACCGCTCCAGAATCATTGGTGATTATAGATTCAAGAAGTTCCCTTTTTTTCTCTTGAAGTTTTATTATTTTCTCCTCGATGGTGTTACGGCATAATAATTTATAACAAAAGACCGTATTCTTCTGGCCCAGGCGGTGACTGCGGTCAACCGCCTGGTTTTCGGCGGCCATATTCCACCAGGGATCAAATATGAAAATCGTATCGGCAGCCGTCAGGTTCAAGCCGATCCCACCAGTCTTCAGGGTCATGACCAATACCTT
Source organism: Deltaproteobacteria bacterium (assembly GCA_024274995.1). Taxonomy (GTDB): domain Bacteria; phylum Desulfobacterota; class Desulfobulbia; order Desulfobulbales; family VMSU01; genus JAADIV01. The sequence continues at coordinate 3,364 of JAJSAA010000282.1, read as the reverse complement.
TATTCGGGGGTCATTCTGGAACTGGTCAATTAATACCTGCCGGTTGCGGGTGGAGCCGGTCATGGAGAGATAGGGAATATCGGCCTCACTTAAATCCTGACTCACCGACTCGATAACACTGAGAAAATTGCCAAAAACCAGGGCTTTACGGCCATTTGCCACCGTTTCCATGAGCTGCTCTGTCAACAGTTCCCTTTTGGGTGAGATAATTGCCCCGTCACTCTGGCTCTCCGGGCAGGACGCTATCTGGCGCAGTTCAAGAAGGGCCTGAAGAATGAAAAATTGTGATTTATTCAAGCCCTGACTAACTATATGGTTATCGATGGCATCTTTGTAGAATATGCGCCGTTCTTCATATAGTTTCTGCTGTTCCCGGCTCATATCCACATAAAGCATCTGCTCTACCTTATCCGGGAGATCGGTTAAAACATCACTTTTCATGCGGCGCAGAATAAAGGGGTAGACCTTTATCCTAAGCTCGTGAATGGCTTCCGGATCATTCTCCTGTTGAATCGGCCTGCCGTAACGAGCGGCAAACTCATCTTCACTGCGAAACATGGCCGGATTCAGAAAGCGAAAAAGGCTGTAGAGTTCACCGATATTATTCTCAATGGGGGTGCCGCTCAGGGCCAGGCGGTGTTCGGCGTCAAGAAGAACCACGGCCCTGGAGGCCTGGGATCTGCTGTTTTTTATCTGTTGCGATTCATCAAGAATAACATAGTAAAACGGTTGTTTCTGGAAAATCTTAATATGATTCCGCACCATACCGTATGTGGTCAGAACAATATCATAATCGGCTGCGGCCCGCATATCTCTGGCCGCCCCGTACCAGGTGTAAACCGATAGTTTCGGGTAAAATGTGCTGATTTCCCTGGCCCAGTTTACCAGCAGGGTGCGAGGCATAACCACCAGAGAGGGCTTCTTGCTCACCGCCTTCAGCGAGGCTAACAAGGCAATAGTCTGGAGGGTTTTGCCCAGGCCCATATCATCTGCCAGACAGCCCCCCAGGGCATGTTTGTTCAGGTAACGCAGCCATTTATAGCCATATTTTTGATAGGAACGGAGAGTGCCGTTTATTTTCGGGAGTTTAGGACGGGTAGTGCTGATATCGTTAAAGCCCTGGAAAATCTTTCTTGATTCCGGCAGGGATGATGACTCCAGCTTTTCATCAATAAGTTCCTCCACCAGGGGCAGATCAAAAAAAGATACCCGCAGTTTATCCTTTTTATGATCGAAAAGCCGTTGCAGGCGGTCAACATAGCGCTTCTCCAGGATGATTTTATTACCGTTACTCAGAGTTACATAACCGTTTTTACGATATTTTCGCAGGAGATCGAGAAGGCTGAATTGTTCATCTTCCAAGAAGATACTCCCGTCACCTTCGAGAAATTCAATGCCATGATTGAGCTGCAAAGAAATACGCGGTCTCTTGACCGGTTTAATCTTATATGAGTTGAGTTTTTCAGTACCCAGCAGGGTGTATTTCTCCAGCAGGCTGGTCAATTCTCTCATGAGAAATGCCGCGGCCAGCTCTTTATCTATAATAAAAAGAGAGCCGTCCTGAAAAAAGTCGTCAGAACCGCCTTTGAGTCTCTTCTTGTATTTGTTCAGAAGACGGCGTATTTCACCGATTGCGGCGTTTATATCCGGCTCAATGATCTCACGGACGACCAGATTTTTCTCCATCTCGTTGATATGAACAACTGTGTTGATGGTGTAATCGTTGAAAAATTGCGGTGTGTAACCGTCTACCAGGGCAGTAACGGATAACTGCAGGCCTTCGTAGACATCCACCTGCTCAAATATAATGGCGGGGCTGCTCTTGACCGGCTGACCATGACGCTGGCCATATTCAAGATATTGCAGCTGGAGATTGGTAAAGGTGGAGCAGGCAAGCGCCATGAAATTGGCCAGGTCTTCTGGAAGAATGGCGGTGTGGAAAAGCGGCAGACCGAGAAAATTCTCACCAAGGGGCGCAACTTCATAGATACAGTTTTTTACCAGGAGATATCGTTCACTGAGAAACCTGATTTCCTCGCCCTCTGCCCTGGTTTGAGCGCAGCTGAATCTGAGCCGCCATTGCAGGCGGCCATGGTCGTCCCGCGGCCGCGGGTTATTATTTTTGCCTAAACAAAGGGCCAAGGTCCCCTGAGCATCGCCAAAGGTGATATCACTGCCGTCGGCCAGCCGCAACAGACCGGTCTGCCTGGCCATCTCCAGAAGATAATCGTGCTCTTTAATGTAGATACGGTTTCCCTCGTGCTGCCAAACGACTGTAAATCCCCGCTGCTCACGGATAACGTACATGGCCCGGAGCAGGTTTCGTTTCTGACCGGCCGCTTGCTGATAAGGTACGACAATTTCCTTATTTTTGCGATCTACGGTCTGAAGATAAGCGCCGTTATCATCAAAACCCAGCAAGAGGGTAAAATCCAGGGGCGCTGCGGTTTTAAACGGTGCAGGATTATTTTTTTTCAGTAGTTTAAATTGCTGCATTGGCTGTTTGTTTTATCTTTATCTCATATTTCGATAAAATCAACCGCATTCCGGGCGATTGACCGCATCAACTCTTCGGTAATATTGTCTCTCCGGCCCAGGCTGATACATCCCTTGTCGGCGGTAGTTTGCAGACCTTCACGATCAAAGAAAAAGATGTCATCATTGAGTGGCTGGCAGCTGAATGGCACGGCGTTTTTTATGGCAGAATTTTTGAGCGCAGCGTGTCACACATATACAACAAGAAAGCAAAATAAAGCAACTCAAAATGCACATTATGATAGTAGCTGGCGGGGGTATGGCATAATCGGAGGTTTTGAAAAACAAAAACCTTGAATTTTTTACATAATTCGGCAAAAGTTCCGTAGACAACACAGGCATGGAGCCAGGTTTTGGAAAATGAGAAAGAAAAAGAAATTACGTAACTATTCAGCGAAAAGATGACAGCCGTAACTATTAGAGCCAGAGAGGACAATAGCAATGTTGCCAGCCAGCCGTCGGCTGCCTTTGAGCAGGGCATGGCAGCTGATATGATCACACGGCGCAATGCTGCTTTAGGGAATCTCTTTACCGCTGAGCGGGCGCCGGTATATGTTACGATTCTCTATCGAATGCTGTTGTTTAAGCGGGAACATGAGCTGGAACCCCTCTATGAGGATATCTACCAGGAAATACTGCCACCCCTGGAAATCCTGGATGGACGGGAATACACCACCGACCGTTTTCGGAGTGATCTTGACCAACTGGCCGATTGGAAGCTGGTCTCCTCCCGCATTGAAAAGCAGCGCCTCCGGGGCTATCGAGACAACCGAAAACGGAAATTTCGCTTCCGGTTGAGCGATGAGGCGGCCAGCCTTCTACGCTGGCT
>JAJSAA010000281.1 GCA_024274995.1 Deltaproteobacteria bacterium | reverse complement strand
TTTTATATCTAATCCTGGGATTAACGATGTCGTGGATAATCTGGTCGCTGAAGTCGCTCTGCACCTTGGCGACAATGTAGTGCGGACCATTGCCATGGATCAGACCGATGGTCTCCGTCGTGGTCAGGAATGCCGGGACAGTGGTGCCCCCATTATGATTCCGGTGGGCGAGAACTGCCTGGGACGGATAATGAACGTCGTTGGCCGTCCGGTGGACGGTTTAGGGCCTATTGAATCCGAGAAAAAGGCTCCTATTCTGAAATCGGCCCCAGCTTTTACCGATCAGGATACAGAGGTTAATGTTCTCGAGACCGGGATTAAGGTTATTGATCTTCTTGTTCCCTTTCCCCGGGGCGGAAAAATGGGCCTCTTCGGCGGCGCTGGTTGCGGCAAGACGGTTATCATGATGGAGATGGTTAATAATATCGCCATGCATCATGGTGGTATTTCCGTATTCTGCGGCGTTGGCGAAAGAACTCGTGAAGGAAATGATCTCTACAACGAGATGAAGGAATCCGGCGTACTTCCAAAAGCGGCTCTGGTTTACGGTCAGATGACTGAGCCTCCAGGAGCACGGGCCCGGGTTGCTCTTACCGGTCTTTCCGTTGCTGAGTATTTTCGTGACGAAGAGGGACAGGACGTCTTGTTCTTTGTTGATAACATCTTTCGTTTTACCCAGGCAGGTGCTGAAATTTCCGCTCTTCTCGGCCGTATACCGTCGGCGGTTGGTTATCAGCCTACCCTTGGCACCGATCTTGGTGAATTGCAGGAACGTATTACTTCAACCACCAAGGGCTCAATCACCGCGGTTCAGTGTGTTTACGTCCCCGCCGATGACTTGACTGATCCGGCCCCGGCTACCACCTTCGCCCATCTTGACGGTACGGTTGTACTTTCCCGGCAGATTGCCGAGCTTGGTATCTACCCGGCAGTTGATCCTCTGGACTCAACCTCGCGGATTCTGGATCCCAATGTTCTCGGTGAGGAACATTATGATGTAGCACGCCGGGTACAGACAACCCTACAGAAATACAAAGATCTGGCTGATATCATCGCTATTCTCGGTATGGATGAGCTCTCTGAGGAAGATCAGCTTACCGTTAACCGGGCCCGTAAGGTGCAGCGTTTTCTCTCCCAGCCCTTTCACGTAGCTGAGGTCTTCACCGGTATGGACGGTAAGTTCGTCAAGGCTGAGGATACGGTCAGGAGCTTTAAGGAGATCCTGGATGGTAAACATGATGATTTACCGGAATCGGCCTTTTATATGGTAGGATCAATTGATGAGGTCATTGAAAAGGCCAAAAAACAGAATTAAGGAAGGGCGCAATGGCGGAGAAAATTCAGCTTGAAATCGTTACTCCCACCGGTCCGGTAGTCAGTGAAGCGGTTGATATCGTCACCGCTCCCGGTACTGATGGTGACTTCGGGGTGCTGGCAGGTCATGCACCGTTACTTAGCACGATTAAGATAGGCAACTTAGAGTACAAGAACGATAATCAGACGCAGACCATTATGGTAAATGGCGGCTTCTGTGAGGTGTCTAATAATAAAATTACCTTTCTTGTCGAATCGGCGGAGCGCGGTGAAGATATTGATGCTGAACGGGCTCTGCGGGCTAAAGAACGGGCCGAGAAGAGACTGGCTGAAGCCCAGCGCCAGCAGGAGACTCTCGATGTCGCCAGGGCTGAGGCCGCCCTGCAGCGGGCTATGGCCCGCTTGAAGGTTGGTGAAAAGTCCTAATATTGCAATTCTAATCAGGTGCTTGATATTCTAAGCCATGGGCTTAGTTTAAGCTCCAACCTGAATTAGTTATTCAATATTTATTTTTTTATAAAAAAAGGCCGCTTATCTATTTATAATAGATGGCGGCCTTTTTTTTTATCTTTGTTCGCTCTATTCTTCCTTCTTGTAACCTAAATTTGCCTCGATAACAAAATCTCCATGTTCGGTGCTGAAGGGAATGACGATGGTGGGGAAATCGGTGTAATAGGAAATTTCTATCCCCTTGCCCACCACCATTGTCGGGGTCGCAAGGTCAAATTTATGGTTAAGTTTGGAGAGAGTGGCCTTGGCCCCCCCGCAAATCATATTGGTTAATTCACCAACCGCATCAACTATATCATCATTGATGGCCGTCTGCGGTTCTTCAAAAAGCATATTGGCAACGATCTGTAGAATGCAGGATTTAGAAAAGCTTAAAATCATGCAGCCTTGAATAGTTTTCGAGGCCATTCCGATAAGTCCGGTAATTTCACCGTAGGAACAATTACCCTCTTTTAATAATGGACTGTTGGCGGCAACTTTGGTCTGGCACATGGTTTCCAATACATTCTTGGTCGAGACCAGAAAAGGATTGATAAATTCTGCCTTCATGGTTAGCTTTTTAGGTTAAGAAATTAAGGTAATTTGTTTACAGCCCGCATCATTACGGAATTTGTAAAGTTAGCAGTTACAGCTCACAATTCGTAACAGTTCACCAGCACTTCAGGCGTAAGCACTCCATGAACAGTGCTGCACGCCTTACATTTTAGGCTATATAATAATAAAAAAATTGTCCAGTACTAAAACTTTTTTATTGGAGGTTGAGATGAAACCAAAGGAAAGACTCGCAATGATGCGCCAAAAGGCTGTTGAATTGCCGCCCGCCGAACGTATTAAGAACTTTGATGAGGTTACCTTTAATTTTACTGAAAAGGCCGCTATGTTAGAGGCC
>JAJSAA010000280.1 GCA_024274995.1 Deltaproteobacteria bacterium | reverse complement strand
TTTTGTACTTCTCACCGGCGAGGTGGGTACCGGTAAGACGACCATCTGCCGCTGCCTGCTTGAGCAGATGCCGGAGAGCGCCCGGGTGGCCTATATAATTAATCCTCGCCTTTCCACCCTTGAACTTCTGGCCTCTATCTGCGATGAATTCGGCATCGCCTATCCGCCAGGGCAGGCCAGCGGTAAACTGTTGGTGGATTTGATCAACGAATATCTCTTAGAGGCCCATGCCGAAGGCTGTAAACTGGTATTGATCATTGACGAGGCCCAGGAACTGAGCCATGATCTTCTGGAGCAGATTCGCCTGTTGACCAATCTGGAGACTAATGAACAGAAATTATTGCTCATTATCATGCTTGGCCAGCCCGAATTACGGGATAAATTATTACGGCCCGAGCTGCGCCAGATGCAGCAGAGAATTACCGCCCGTTATCATCTCGGCCCTCTCTCCAAAAGCGATACCTGCGCCTATGTTAATCACCGTCTCGCTGTGGCCGGCAGCCGACAGAAATTATTTACCACGGCGGCGTTAAGCAGGGTTTTTGCCTTTAGCGGCGGGGTGCCGCGGCTGATTAATCTGCTCTGTGACCGTTCCCTGCTTGGGGCCTACAGCAAGGGTGCTGCCAGGGCCAATCGGGCCATTGTCGGGCGGGCCGCCGGGGAGTTGTTGAATGACGGTCGGCAGCGTTTTGCGGATCTCGCCGTTTGGCGGCCTTGGGCCCTGGCTGCCGTGCTGCTGATTACGGTTCTGGCTGGTTTTTATTCTGGCGCTCTGCCCGGCCGTCTGTTGGGGGCAAATGCCTTGTTCAGCCCCCTGCTGAAACGCTTTGAACCGCCTGCCGCCTCCAGGCCGCCGGTACCGATCTCCGCTCCTGCCCCCGCGTGTCTTGCCTCGCATTCCGCTGCCGGCAACAAGGCCACTTTGGCGAAGAAGACTAAATCTACTCCCCCTGTTACTCAAAATGTTAAGCAGGTTGTCCGCCGTGCTCCGCATTCCGGGGCGGCAATTCCTCTGCGCTGGCCGGCGGCAAAGTCCCGCGCGAAGAGTAAGATTATGGCCTTCCGGGTTCTTTTTAAGCAATGGGGGCTGAATTATGATCCCGGCCGTTACCCGGTGGCTTGTAATCAGGCCAGGGCCGAGGGGGCCGATTGTCTGTATCAGCAGGGGAACTGGGGTGGTCTGCGGCGTCTTAACCGTCCGGCTGTTCTCCGCTTTATTGACGATGAGGGCGGGGAATATTATGTCGCTCTCTTGGCCGCTGCCGGTGATACCGCTACCCTGTCGGTGGGTGGCAGCCGGGAAGTGGTGAAGGTTGAGGAGCTTGAGAAATACTGGACAGGGGCCTATATTGTTTTATGGCGCCCACCACCAGCTTACAACGGCGCGCTGTTACCAGATCATGGCACCCCCTGGCTGTCATGGCTCAGCACCCGGCTTGCCGCTGTCAGCGGTCAGCGGGATAGTCCGTCAAAAGTTCCTGCCGTGCTGGTTGGCAGGCTGTTGGTCAGGGTTAAGGACTTTCAGCGCCAAAGGGGATTAATTCCCGATGGTATTATAGGGCCGCGGACTCTGATTAATCTAAACAGCCTTACGGCGCGGGTTCCGGCGCTTTTGAAGATACGCCCGCTGGTCAGTCTTGAGTAGGGGCACCCCTTGTGGGTGCCCAAATATTGAACGCGGCATTCAGGGCATTTCCTGCGGGGTTGAGGTCTTGGTTAGGAGCTCTAAATCCTTGGCCTGTCCGTAATAATAGACATTTGGCCCCGTTTGTACCTTGGCTGATGACAGTCGTATCGCTCCCTTTTTGATATAATCGGCAATCTTTGGCTCATCCCGCCAGCCGAAAATACGGGCATCGGCAATGCAGGTCTGAACACAGGCCGGTCGCAGACCAGCCTCAACCCTGGGCTTGCAGAAGGTGCATTTGTCGGCAATACCGTCACCGTCTAAATCCTTGTTGGCGATATTGGTGTTCACGTAACGGGC
>JAJSAA010000279.1 GCA_024274995.1 Deltaproteobacteria bacterium | reverse complement strand
TGAAAATTTTTCTCTCGATGCCCTGCGCCGGGAATTATCACGCCTGTCCGTGCGCCTGCGCGGTTATGACGCCGGTAAACTGCGTAAAAAATACACCTTGCTAACCAAAAAACAAGGGCAGATTAAATTCCGTCCCGGTGCCTTTCTCTTCGGCACAATCAGCGCCATTGACCGCCATAACAGCACCCTTAAAATTGACTTCCCCCGCCGTGGGCAAGCAGACAGACACGGCCTAATTGACCGGCAGGGCCTGATGCCGTTAGTCACAAACCTCACGAAATTCAACCACCAGCGCTGGTCAACGGCCGACAAAAAGGAGGCGCTTAAATTCCTCAATACCCTCCGCCCTGGTGATCCAGTTTACGTCCGAATTCGGGATATAGATACCATAAACGGTACGGTTTATCTGTCCCTGGAGAAATATCCTGATCTGCAGGGCGGGATTATGATCTTAAAAGATGGAACCATCAGAACCATGATCGGCGGCAGCGAAAACCGCTTCTTCAACCGGGCCACCCGGGCCCGCCGCCTCATGGGTTCAGAGAGTAAACCTCTGCTCTATACCGCCGCCCTGCAGTTAGGCTGGAACACCGCCGATCTCCTGAATAATGAGCGCAACGCCTTTGTCTTCCGCAACCAGGTCTACATCCCCAGACCAGACCACAAAAGCCCTTACAGCTGGGTATCCATAAGCTGGGCTGGAACAAAATCAGAGAATGTGGCCTCGGTCTGGCTGCTCTATCACCTCTGTGACCGCCTCTCTCCCCTACAGTTCAAAGATATATTGAACGGTATTAATCTAAATCGCGGCCCCGAAGAGTCCTACCAGGAATACCGCAGTCGTATCCGAGATCATGAGGGCATCATGGTCAACGATGAGGCCCTGCGGGGTCTGGCCTTTCAACGGGCGGTAAAAGCCATGGAGCCCGACCTCCTCTTTGCCGGTAGAAACAAGGACTACGGTATAATTCGCCAGCTGCATTATTCACTTAATAACGTCGTACCGAAAAAGCATGAAAAGGCCTATGAGAATGAGGTACGCCGCAATATCCTGCGTCATTCATACCTGCGTCAGAAAGACATATATTCAGGGCTTATGGCCCTGCGGGAGCAAGTTGAGCGGACAATGCCCGGCGGCCCATGGCTCAATCCTGATCTATACCACACCCGGCAGAAGGGCTTCCGGCTCTATTACAACCCGACTCAAAAACAATACGATTTCAGCCACAAGTCCCCCGGTTCCGGCTGGCAGCGGCTTAATACGGCAGGAGTCACTAAAAAGTGGCTGGCAGACGGCCAGGATGCAGGATTCTGGGACGATATAAGGTTAGACGGCCTGTTGTCGGCTGCCAGCTTTAAACAATTAAAAGACGATCTTGCAGCGCAATTCACTAATTTGAAAAAATTACCGCCCTACGGCCCTGAAATTCTTTATCAATTACGTGATTTCAGGGTGCTGGCCGGCCTCAAATATTTAATCGCCCTCTGCCATCAAATGGGCATCAAAAGTAATCTGCAGCCGGTACTGTCATTCCCTCTTGGTTCAAATGTCACCACCACCCTTGATATGGCCAGGGCCTATGAGAGCATTATAACCGGCTTAAGTTACCACACCGGCCGCCAGGGCAGCGCTGAATCACTGATGCTCATCAAACGAATTGAGAATTCCGATGGCGATGTAATCTATACCCCGGCTCACAGCAGAAAAAGAATCATCGACCCCCAGACCTCGCTGGCAGTATCCGACATCCTGCGTCATGTGGTGCGTTATGGCACCGGACGTTATGCCTACGACCATATAAAACTGAGCAGTATGGATGTCAGCCGCGGTAAAATGTTAGCTGATCTTGACCTCCACCTGCCCCTGTTAGGCAAGACCGGTACCGCCAATGATTTCCGCAACGCCGCCTTTGTTGGTTATGTCCCCGGCTTAGGCACTAAGCATAAGGCCCTCAGCCTTGAAAACGGCACAACAATTGCCGTCTATACCGGCTTTGACAATAATCAACCCATGGTGCGCCACTCCAGCCATATGACTGGTTCCCAGGCCGCCCTTCCCCTCTGGTCACTGTTAGCCGCTCACCAACTGAGCACAATTGCCGACAAGGTTGATCTTGGCGCCCTGTTCTTTGCCGGAGCCAAAGAAGTACCCCTTATCTACCCGGATCTGGGCCAAATCCACATCTCCACAGCGGCCGGAAATAAAATAATGGCCACTGGCGATGAGATTCTGCAGCCCTATAGCTATGATGACAACGGTAAAACTCAAATTGGCCCGGATATGATAAGTTTTGGAACCATCAAGCCTTCCGGCCAGGTTCACCTGAACAGATATTTCAGACCATTCTGGAGAAACGCCGATGATAAAACGCAATAAGATATTGAATTGGCTTGGTGCCGGTCTAAGCATATTAATCAGCGGCTGCGCCTCAATGCCGAATTTCCCCGTCTTTGGTTCAAAACCGCCGGTTGCCGCCCGGACAACCAGGCCCCAGCCCGGCACTGCGGTGCCGGCGGGGTCTGAAAACGCGATCACCCCGCCGCCGCCTGCCGAGAGTCCATTCCCGACCCCCGAAAAGACTAAAAATACTAATATCCAACCGGCCGGCAAAGCGGCACCCGGCAGCAACCAGTTACAAAATACCGAAACCGCTGAATCAGGCTTCCCAGCCGCCGAGTCCTGGCCCATGGTGCTTAAATTCAACCAGGAGCGCCTCAAATGGTATCAAGAAAAAACCAGGGTATGGCAGCAATTACATGCCGACCTTACCGAAACAATGCTAATGCCGATACCGCCGGAGGTTAACGATTGCCTGCACAAAGCGGCCGCCCTGCGCAGAGACTATAACCTGGCAACCGCCAATCAACCAAAAGCTGCCCCCTCAGCCGCCGAATTATATCGTCTTGATATTAATTATTCAGCCTCTGACTGTGAGCCAATAAGGGCTCAAACCGCCGAGAATCTCCAGGCTGGAATCAAAAAATGGCAGCAGACAGCCATTCAGGAGGCCGAATCCCGGGTGCGGGGATATCTGCGCCAGGGCCGTCCGCAACAGGCCGTTCAGGCCTATACTGACTTCATTAATCTCTACGGCCCCAAGGCGGTAAATCCCGATTTATCCAAGGCTTACGAACTGGCTCTCAAGCGGCTGGGCAGATTCAGAGAAGCCGCCGCTCTCCTCTCTAAATCCGGGAATAAAAGGGGAATAGAGGATGAAATCAGCCGTGCCGACCTTTTAATGGCCGCTGGCAGCGACCAAGAGGCCAAAACGCTCTATAACGATCTGAACCAAAAATTCGCCCAAACCCTTCAATATCAAGAGTGGGCCAAAAATCAGTTATATATAATCAATCAAGACCAGAATTCAGACCTCTTTCCAGTATATATTAAATTATTAGGAGCTTATTATCGAGCCAACAGCCACCAAACGGCACAGGATTTAAAGAGCGAACTGGCCCAGATCCAGGCGGTTGGCAGCCAGGCCATGCAGGCCAACGCCGTCTTTATGGCAAAGAAGATGGCGGCCGTCACCGACCAATGGCGGCAAAGACAATTAAATAATCTTGATGAGTTGCTGGCCGCTGGAGAATTTACCAAGGCCGGGGTTCTGTTAGATCAGCTCAGTCCTCTGTTATCGGCCGAGGAGATAACCAACCAGCGCCAGAGAATAAAAGAGGCCGTGGACAACGCCAGACAGCAGCAAATTATAGATCAGAAAAGACAAACAGATAAGGAATGGCGGCAAGCTCTTGATCTTCTTGACCGCCAAAAATATAAGGCAGCCATCACCGCATTCAAAGGGCTGTTTAACACGGCCTATGGGGCAGAGGCCCAGAAGAAATTAGCCGCTGCCTCCAATATGGCGGCAAGAGCCATGCGCCGCGAGGCCGCCGCCCTGTTTCTTAAAGCCAGGAGAACCGCCGATCCGCTCACCGTGGAAAAGATGATGCTCCAAGCCAGAGATCTATTACGCCAGGCCATAGTGGAATATCCGAACGTAAAAATTATTGACAAAATCAAACAAAACCTGCAGGCCTTAGACAAACAACTTAATAAATTTTCACGGCATAAATAAAAAACTTGCCAAAAGGGACAAAAAATTTGCAAACTAATAAATGATGGCTTTTACTGGGGGGAGAGAGTTTCAACCTCATCTCCAGCAAACAGGAATGCCATAGTATGTTGTAACTATTAGTTAGAAGGGATCATTTCTCTACCCAGTCCACAATATTGGAGTGAATAATGGCTGAAGAAGTAAATACATTCGACAAACTGCTTAATGACCTGGCCCTTAAAATCATGATGGTTGATCCCGGCGATCTGTCGGTGGTGGGCGATCTTATTCTGGACTTGGAGAATTTAGAAAACACTCCCGATATTACCACAAAATTCCCCCACCTCAAGCAAATGGCCCTTGATCTCCGGGCGGTACTGGGCAAAATCGTCATGACAGATATTGATGACAGCGCCGAAAATTTTGATATTGTCGGCCAATGCATCGGCCTGATGGAGGAGATCTACCGCAAAAACGACAATGACTCGGAGAGCTTGGCCTCCTTTAATAAATTATTGTCCACCCTGAGCTCTTCCCCAGCAGCAGCCGAAAAGCCAAAGGATTCGCCGCCGGAAGAGCAGGCACCCTCCCCCGCTCAATCACCATCCTCAGCCAACAGCGCCCCGGCAACCGAGGCACCGGATAAGCCGGTTATCCTTGACACCAAGCCAGAATCCCTCGATTTCATGGAGGATATGGAACTTTTAAGCGGTTTCATTGAAGAAACCAAGGAGCACTTAGAGTCCATCGAGGTAAATATACTTGATCTTGAAGACAATCCCGGCGACATGGAGATAATCAATAATATTTTCCGGCCCTTTCATACCATCAAGGGTGTATCCGGCTTTCTTAATCTCACTAATATTCAGGCCCTGGCCCACAGTACCGAGAATCTCCTTGACGATGTCCGTAATAATATCAGGGCCATGGACGAGAGTGTAATCGAAGTGGTTTTGAAGGTCGGGGATTGTCTGAAACTCATGGCCGACAACCTGCAGAACACCATCGATAACGGTGCCGAATCCTACAAAAACTATGACATATCCAATTATATACGCTGGGTAAAAGGAGTTCAGGGGGCAGAAACGGTTGAAGAGCCAGCAACAGCAAGCCCGGCCGCGACCTCTGCCGCTCCAGCTCAAACCACAGAATCCGCAGCACCGCCATCGGCCACGACACCGCCGCTGGCCGCTGCTCCGCCGCCCCCCCCGCCCAAATCATCTATAGCCCCGCCCGCGCCCCCCGCGGCGGCCAAGCCCAAGACCAAGGCCAAAAAGGTAGGGGCCACCATCAAGGTGGACGTGGACAAACTCGACGGCCTGGTAAACGCCGTGGGCGAGCTGGTTATCATGCAGACCATGGTGAGAGCCAATCCCCATATAACGGCCATCGCCGACCCAAAATTAAACAAAGATTTCGGCCAGTTGTTCCGGATTACCAGCGAGTTGCAAAAAACCTCCATGTCCATGCGCATGGTTCCCATCCGCCAGACCTTCCAGAAGATGATTCGTCTGGTACGCGACCTCTCCAAAAAAACCGGCAAGCAGGCGAATCTGGTTATGGAGGGCGAAGAGACCGAGATCGACCGCAATATGGTGGATTCCATCTACGACCCCCTGGTACACATGATGCGTAATTCCGTTGATCACGGTGTCCAGATGCCGGAAGAGCGCAAGCGTCTTGGCAAACCCGTTTATGGCACAGTTAGTCTCCGAGCCTATCAAAAGGGCGGCTATATGGTCATTGAAATCGAGGACGACGGCCAAGGGCTGAATACCGAAAAAATAAGACGCAAGGCCCTGGAACGCGGCCTGATTCAGGAATCTGATAATCTATCTGACCATGATCTCAACAACCTGGTCTTTCTGCCCGGATTTTCCACCGCCGATCAGATAACGGATGTCTCCGGGCGGGGGGTGGGAATGGACGTGGTAAAAAAGGCCGTTGAAAAACTGCGTGGCAAGGTAGATGTGATGAGTGAACCGGGCAAGGGCTCTATTTTCACCATCCGCCTGCCGCTGACCCTGGCCATTATTGACGGCATTATAGTGCAGGTGGGTACAGAACGTTACATTATTCCCACCATTGCCATTCGCGAATCATTCAGACCCCGGCGGGAGGATTATAAAACCATCAAGGGCCAGGGCGAGACTCTACTGGTGCGCGGCAGCCTGGTACCCATCATCCGGCTCTATAAATACTTTCAGGTCGAGGCCAAATGCACAGATCCCTGCGAGGCCATTGTGGTGGTAGTGGAATCGGAAGGCAAACAGCGGGCCATCATGGTGGATGAACTCCTTGGCAAACAGGAGGTGGTTATAAAAAATCTGGGCGGCATCACCGATATCACCGGTGTAGCCGGCGGCACCATCCTCGGCGACGGCCGGGTTGGTCTGATTCTTGATCTTGCCGGTCTGGTAACTGCCAAGATGAACTACAACCTGGATCTTCCGGCGGCAGTCTCCAAGGATAGTCCCGCCATAAAGGAAGTAACAGAACCAGAAAATACAGCCGATAGCGAAAAGACAACTGAATCAGAGCAGATAAGTTAAATCATGGAGGAAGAGGGTATGGCAGCAGAACAGACAGCGGTAACAGATGGTACCGAAAATGGCTTAGGCGGTAAATATCTAACCTTCAGCTTAGGCAGCGAGGAGTATGGCGTCGAGATCATGAAAATTCGAGAAATTATCGGCATCATGGAAATAACCTCCGTGCCTCATACCCCTGAATACATCAAGGGGGTTATCAACCTCCGCGGCCGGGTCATCCCCATCCTCGAACTTAGGCTGCGCTTTAACATGGCCACCAAAGAATACGATGATCGAACTTGTATAATCGTGGTTGAAGTCAACGGCCCCAGCGGCCCGATTATGATCGGCATGCTAGTGGATTCAGTCTCCGAGGTGGTTAATATTGATAGTGCCGAAATCGAACCACCGCCGGAATTCGGCACCCCCACCGAGAGCGAAAACATCCTCGGTATGGGTAAAATCAAGGGTGATGTAAAAATACTCTTAGATGTTGACAAAATCGTCGGCGCCGGGGTTCTGGAACATCTTGAGGCCTCCGCTTAGGAGCCGACTTATATGGCCACCCCTCTGACCGATACGGAATTCAAGAAATTCAGTGAACTGATTTACGCTCAAGTCGGAATATCACTAAAAAGTGAAAAAAAAGAGCTTCTAAACGCCAGATTAGGCAAAAGGCTGCGGATCACCGGCATCGCCAGCTTTAAAGACTATTACGATTTTATTAATCAACCTGAACAGCGCGAAGCGGAATTCATTAATTTTTTAGACAGCGTCTCCACCAATTTCACCAGTTTCTTCCGCGAAATAAGCCATTTTGATTACCTGAGGAAAAGCGTTTTACCAGAACTCGCGACCAAAAACCGGGAGGCATTCTTCTGGTCATCAGCCTCATCCTCCGGTGAAGAGCCCTACACCCTGGCCATGTTATTAAATGACTTCAGGGGCAACCACCCCGGCTTCCGCTATAAGATCCTGGCCACTGATATTTCTACCAAGGTCTTAAATATGGCCCGAAGGGGGGTATACGCTCTGGAACAAACGGCCAAAACGCCGCCGGAATATCTCAAAAAATATTTTCAAAAGGGAGTTGGACGCAGCGCCGGCAGAGTAAAAATAAAGGATGAACTGTTGCGCCAGGTGGAGTTCAAACGCTTTAACCTGATGGACAATTTCCCCTGGCAGGAGAAGATAGATGTTATATTTTGCCGTAACGTAATGATCTATTTTGACCGCCAGACCCAGCAGCGTCTGGTAAAAAAGTTCTACCAGTGCCTGAAGCCTGGCGGCTATCTCTTCATCGGCCATTCCGAGAGCATATCCAGTCTCCAGCATAATTTTATTCAGACCGAAGCCACAACGTACAAAAAGAAAAACTAAAAAATAAGCAGATAATACTTTCCACCACCCGAAGGACTAACTCCCGGGACAACCAAAAGAGATATTTATGAAAATAATTGTCGGCATTTCTGATATGCGGATCGGCACTAAACCAGACGATGTTTTAATCACCTATTCCCTGGGCTCATGCATCGGGGTCGTACTCTGGGATCCAACAGTAAAGGTCGGAGCTCTGCTCCATTATATGCTGCCAGACTCCAATATAGACGCTGAGAAGGCAGTTCAGAAACCATTCATGTTCGCCGATAAAGGTGTCCCCATGATGTTTAAGGAAATTTATAAACACGGGGCCAAAAAGTCAAACATGAGGGTCTATGTAGTGGGCGGTTCTCAGGTTATGGATGATTCAGGGATGTTTAACATCGGCAAACGGAACCAGATGATTATCCGCAAGATGTTTTTAAAAAACAATGTCATGGTCGCCAAGGAAGACGTGGGCGGCAATGTCAACCGAACAATAAGCCTCGAGGTGGGAACCGGTCTGATCAAGATGAAGGTCTCCGGCAAAGGGGAGGTGATATTATGACCAGAATGGAAGAGATCATGAATATTGCTAATCATATCCCGCCATTCCCCAAGGTGGCCCTTCAGGTCATGAAGATGTTAGATAACCCGGAGGTCAAGGCCAAAGACCTGGCTAAGGTGATTCAATACGATTCCGCCATTACCGCCAATCTCCTAAAAACCTGTAATGCCGCCTATTTTGGTTTGACCCGCAAGGTATCCTCCCTTGATGATGCCCTGGTGGTAGTGGGGCAGGATATTTTAAAGGACATTATCATCACCAGCAGCAGCGCCAGATTTTACAAAGGCGGAGCCGGGGACGGTTACCAGCTGGAACAGGGCGAACTCTGGCGGCATTCGGTTGCCACAGCCATTATGGCCAAGATGATGGCCACCCATTTTGATAAGGTTGATCCCAACGTCGCCTTCACCGCCGGGCTTCTCCATGATATAGGCAAGCGTTTTTTAAGCAGCTTCGTGGCCGACGAGTTCGCCAAGATCGTCAAGCTGGCCTATGAATCAGGCGGCTCTTTCGTTGAGGCTGAAATTGAGGTCCTCGGCATGAGCCACGCCGATCTTGGAGCCAAAATCATGAAAAAATGGCAGTTTGATCAAGAGCTTATTCAGGCAGTTAAACAACATCATGATCCCGATGCCATTGGCAAGGATCAGCTCACCGCCCTCGTGGCCCTGGCCAATACCCAGGTTATGACCATTGGTATCGGGGTTGGCGCCGATGGCCTGACCAGCAAAGTTCAGGGTGCGGGCTTGAAACATTATGGGATTACCGGCCGAGATCTTGAGATCTATCTCGCCGGCTTAATGCTGGAGTTAGAAAAAGCGCAAGAGATGATGTCTCTTGCCGCTTGAGGGGGATTTATATGGCCTTTAATATTTTAGTTGTTGATGATTCAGAAACCATGCGGGCAGTAATCAAAAAAACCGTCAATATGTGCGGCATTGAATTAGGCACGCTTCAGGAAGCCAGCAACGGTTTTGAGGCCCTGGAGATCATGGCCGAATACTGGGTTGATGTAGTCCTCTCCGACATTAACATGCCGGAGATGGGCGGGGTAGAGCTATTACGAACCATGCAAGGCGATGAGGTTCTGAAGAAAATCCCCTTAATCTTCATCTCCACCGAATCCAGCCAGAGCCGCCAGGACGAGGCGGCAAGACTGGGAGCGGCGGGTTATATCAAAAAGCCTTTTCTGCCGGAACAGATCAGGGATATACTCTTAGAGGTTTTGAACAAGGCCTATGCCGGTAGAATGGCCGCTGAAGGCAGCGCATCCCCGGTCGATGATGAAGATGTAGATTTTTAAAATATGGGTAAAACTGTTCAGATGTGCTTTCCTGAACAGTTACAGTTACGAGTTGAGGGTAATTTGTAGCCCTCGCTGAATAGTTACAAATCTGGCTATATCGGGTAAGAGGAGATTATGAATTTAGAGACAATAAAAGAGAAAATGAACCAGGCGGCAGCCCAGGTCTTTGGGGCCATGTACTTTACTCCGGTGGAAGTGCTGGCTCAGCCCCCCCCGGAACATAAATGGAACCTTGAGGAGAAATACATCAAGGCTACCATTACTTACAACGGCCCCCAGCAGGCCGACCTGGAATTCTATTTTCCCATAACCCTGGGCATAAATATAGCCGCCGGGTTCATAGGGGTAGACGAAAACGCCTTAAGCGACAACCAGATTGTTGACACCATGCGTGAGGCCGCCAATATGATCACCGGCTCCTTCCTCGGAATGATAGACCCCGAGGGAATCTGCCGGCTGGGCATTCCCGAGGCCGAAATAGTGAACGATTTTTCACCGGCCAAACTGGCTGACTTTTCGCCCATGGCCCTGACCTCAGACTTTGGCTTCCTGTGGATTTTTTATAAACCGCAATGACACTGAGGTGTTATCAAGTCAAGAGTATGGTTTGTTAAGCGCTTACAAAATAACCAACAGAGTGTAACTCAAAATTATTATGAAAAAGATAAGAGTACTGGTTGTTGATGATTCAGCGGTCGTTCGTAAGGTATTCACTGAAGAGCTGACGAGAGAAGGAGATATCGAGGTCGTGGGTACCGCCCCAGACCCTTACGTGGCACGGGATAAAATTGTCCAGCTCCAGCCGGATGTTGTGACCCTGGATATTGAAATGCCGCGCATGGACGGTATCACCTTTCTCCGCAAATTAATGAAGTATTTCCCCCTGCCGGTGATAATTGTCAGCTCTCTCACCAGGGCCGGGGGGGCCATAGCCATGGAGGCCATGGATATTGGAGCGGTGGAGGTCATATGTAAACCAGGTTCCGCCTATTCCGTGGGCGACATGAGCGTCCAGTTAGCCGAAAAAATCCGGGCCGCGGCCCGGATTAATATCAAAACCATGCGGGCCAATGCCGCCGCCCACCCCCAGACGGTAAAGAGACCCACCCTGGCGATTACCAAGACCACCAATAAAATTATCGCCATAGGCTCATCAACCGGCGGTACCGAGGCCTTGAAGCAGGTACTGCCACTCCTGCCGGCCAGCAGCCCAGGCGTATTGGTGGTACAGCATATGCCGCCCCATTTCACTACCCAGTTCGCCGCCCGCCTGAATGATTTATGCCAGATCAGGGTAAAGGAGGCCGCCGACGGCGACTCTGTCATTCCCGGTACCTGTCTGCTGGCTCCCGGTAATTTTCACATGGTTCTGCGGCGCAGCGGCGCCCGTTACTATGTCAATGTTAAGACCGGCCCCCTGGTCTGCCACCAGCGGCCAGCCGCCGATGTCCTGTTTAATTCC
>JAJSAA010000278.1 GCA_024274995.1 Deltaproteobacteria bacterium | reverse complement strand
GGAGGCCAGAGGGGAGAGAGCCATGCTTGAGGGGACGGTAATTGAGCAGGTAAAAGAGCTGGCCGCAAGATTAGAGGCCATTATTTAAGGTGCTGTCCTCATGCTGAAAATTGATGAAAAATTATGTATTGGCTGCGGAGTCTGTGAAGAAAACTGCGCCTTTGGAGCTATAACTGTTGTCGATGATTTGGCCCAGGTCAATGATAAATGTACGCTCTGTGGTAATTGTGTTGATAATTGCGAGATTGGAGCCCTGTCTATTGAGGACGGGGAGGCCGCTTCCAGGATTGATCTTGCCGCTTATAGCGGGGTATGGATATACGCTGAATTCCGGCAGGGTAAAATAGCGCCGGTGGTTCTGGAGCTTCTTGGCGCTGGCCGAGGTCTTGCCGATGAACGGGGGGTAAAGCTCAGCGCCGTGTTGTTTGGTCATAATCTTGGAGACAGCGCTCGCGAGTTGATTGCCCAGGGCTGTGATGAGGTTTTGCAGCTTGACAATCCGGCCCTGGAAAATTTTGTTGATGAGCCTTACGCCAACGTCCTTTCCACCCTGATTAAAGAACGGCGGCCGGAGATAGTTCTGGCCGGGGCCACGGCCATTGGCCGTTCCTTTATTCCCCAGGTTGCCACCATCGTGGGGGCGGGACTCACCGCTGACTGTACCGGACTGGCCATTGATGAAGACGGCAGTCTGCTGCAGACCAGGCCGGCCTTTGGCGGTAATATTATGGCCACCATAGTTTGCCCCGATACCAGACCGCAGATGGCCACGGTTCGCCCCATGGTTATGAAGGCCCTGCCCGTTGATCTTCATCGCCAGGGGACGGTGGAGGAGCTGAATGCCGAACATTTTAATTTGACCTCCAGGGTAAGGGTATTAAGTTCAGTAATTGCCGAGCCTGATAAGGTCAGGCTCTCGGAGGCCGATATCGTGGTCGCCGGTGGCCGTGGTCTGGAGAGTGCCAAAGGCTTCGCCCTGTTAAAGGAATTGGCTGAGGTTATGGGCGGCTCAGTTGCTGCCTCCAGGGCGGCGGTGGATGCCGGCTGGATAGACTATCCTTACCAGGTGGGCCAGACCGGCAAGACTGTTGCTCCCAAGCTCTATATCTGTTGCGGGATCTCTGGTGCCGTTCAGCATCTCGTTGGTATGCAGTCCTCTGAGACAATTATTGCCATTAATCGTGATTCAGCCGCCCCAATATTTAATGTCGCCACCTATGGCATAGTGGCTGATCTCTTTGAAATTTTACCCCTCCTTATTGCTGAGCTGAAAGGGGCCAATTGAATTTTTCTGGTGCTTTGAATGATGAATTTAACTGATAAAATCGCTCTGGTAACCGGCGGTGGGCGTGGTATTGGCCGGGCTGTGAGTATTTTACTTGCCTCTCTTGGGGCCGAAGTGGTAATTAATTATGTTAACCGCCCCCAGGCGGCCGATGAGACCGCGGCCTTTATCAGGCAGCAGGGGGGAAAGGCCGAGAGTCTATGCTTTGACGTCGCCCAGGCGGGAGATGTGCAGGCGGCGGTTAAGGATATCCTGGCCCGTCACGGCCGTGTAGATATCCTGGTTAACAATGCTGGTATTACTAAGGACGGCTTACTCGTGAAGATGAAGGAGGAGGCCTGGGATGCGGTTTTAGACACCAATCTTAAAGGTGCCTTTAATTGTCTCAAGGCCGTTTCCAGGGCAATGATGAAGCAGCGCTGGGGCCGGATTATCAATATTACCTCGGTTGTCGGCTTTACCGGTAATGCCGGACAGGTTAATTACGCGGCGGCCAAGGCTGGTCTGCTGGGTCTGACGAAATCCGCCGCCCGGGAACTGGCGCCAAGGGGGATAACCGTTAACGGTGTGGCGCCGGGTTATATTGAAACGGAGATGACCAGCGGGCTGCCCGCCGAGGTCAGTGCCAAAATTATGGCTGAAATTCCGCTTAAAACTCTTGGCAGGCCAGACGATGTGGCTGGAGCGGTGGCCTATCTAACCTCTGATTCAGCGAGTTATATAACCGGGCAGGTGATTCATGTTAATGGCGGCCTGTATATGTGATTGTGGCCTGCCGGGCAGTTAAGAATATAAATCGGCACTGGCGGTTACGAGTTGAGGGTAATTTGCAACCCTTGCTGAATAAATAGTTACAAATAAAGTAACTATTTAGGTTTGACTGTAAATTGCCCCAAACTCTGAGCTGTAACTGCTTAGATGTGCTTCAGACTCGTTCATTTATGGTTTCGTAGCGTACTTGTGCTACTCAAGAAGCCATAAATGGGCGAATGTGGAGTGCAGCTAAACAGTTACCAAATAAAGTATAAAAAAGGAGAAAAAATATGTCTGTAGAAGATCAACTCATAGATATCATTGCTGAGCAGTTGAGTGTTGACAAGGCTAAAGTCGTTCCGGCTGCCTCTTTTGTTGATGATCTTGGGGCTGATTCCCTGGATCTCGTGGAGCTGATTATGGCGATGGAAGAGGCCTTTGATACTGAAATTTCTGATGAAATTGCCGAGAAAATTCTTACGGTTCAGGATGCTATTGATCATATTCAAAAGGTACAGGGTTAAGAGAGCCTATTAATCTGGAGAACGCCGCGTGAAAAATAGAGTTGTGATAACCGGTCTGGGCCTGGTTACTCCCCTGGGAATCGGGGTGGATAAGACTTGGGAAAATCTTTGTGCCGGGGTTAGTGGTATTGGCCCCATCAGCCGTTTTGATGCCTCGCAGATGGAGGTTAGAATTGCCGCTGAGGTCAAGGACTTTCAACCGGAAGACTTTATGGATAAAAAGACGGCCCGCCATCTGGAGCTTTTTGTGCAGTATGCCGTGGCCGGAGCCCGGATGGCCTTAGATGATGCTCAATTTACGGTTACCGCCGATAATGCCGCTCGAATTGGCTCTATCACCGGCTGCGGCATGGGCGGTCTACCCACCATTGAGAAATATCATCAGATTTATCTGGAGCGGGGGGCCAAGCGGATTACGCCCTTCTTTATTCCCATGGTTATTCCCAATATGGGGGCGGGGCAGATCTCGGTTATTTTTAAATTGAAGGGGCCCAACCTGTCATTGAGTACGGCCTGCGCTGCCGGCACCCATGCCGTTGGCGAGGCCTATCATGCCATTCAAAGGGGTGATTGTGAGGCGGCTGTTACCGGGGGTAGTGAATCGGTTATCTGCCCCATGGCAGTGGGTGGCTTTAACTCCATGAAGGCCCTGTCAAGGCGCAATGATGAGCCTGAAAGAGCCTCCCGGCCTTTTGACCGGGAACGGGATGGTTTTGTCATTGGTGAGGGAGCCGGTATTCTGCTTCTTGAGTCTCTGGAACATGCCAGGGCCAGGGGGGCCAAAATATACGCCGAGGTTATGGGCTGCGGGATGACCGGTGATGGTTATCACATGGCGGCGCCGCCCGAGGACGGTGAGGGCGCGGTGCGCTGTATGCGCATGGCCCTCGAAAATTCCGGTCTGACCCCGGCCGATATAGATTATATTAATGCCCATGGGACTTCAACCCAGCTCAATGATTTGGGGGAGACCAGGGCTATAAAAACGGTATTTGGCAGGAGAGCGGCAGAAATTGCGGTGAGCTCCACTAAATCTATGACCGGCCATTTGCTGGGCGGGGCCGGCGGCATTGAGGCCGTCTTTACCGCTCTGGCCCTCCGTCACCAAATCGCGCCGCCTACCATTAATCTAGAAAATCCCGATCCGGAATGTGATCTTGATTATATTCCCGGTGAGGCGCGCTCGATGAGTATACGGGCTGCCATGTCAAACTCCTTTGGCTTCGGCGGCACTAACGCGGTATTAATTATGAAGAGATATGAGGTCGAAGGGTGAAACTGGCAATTGGCTGTGACCACGGTGGCTTTGATTTAAAAGAAGAGGTAATGGAATTTCTGCGCCAGTCCGGGCATGAGGTTCTTGATCTGGGCTGTAAATCTCATGAGGCGGTAGATTATCCGCGTTTTGCCGAGGCAGTCTGTGAAGCGGTACTGGCCGATAAAACTGAAGCCGGCATTCTTATCTGTGGCACCGGTATTGGCATGTCCATGGCGGCAAATCGTCATCAAGGGATCAGGGCTGCACTCTGTCATGAAACATTCACGGCCCGCAAAAGCCGGGAACATAATAACGCCAATGTATTATGTCTCGGAGCCAGGGTACTGGGTGGTGGAGTGGTAATGGAAATTGTTAAGGCCTGGGTGGAGACTGAGTTCGCCGGCGGTCGCCATCTGCGGCGGATAGAGATGTTCTAACATGTTGTAACTATACAGCAAGGCTATTGGAAATAACGCTGGTTTCGGTTCATCAAGAAGATAAGCAATTAAAATTTCAGAGGTAAAAACGTGTCCCTTTTAAAAGATATTGATCCTGATATTTATCGGGCCATTGACTATGAGTTTGAGCGCCAGTCAAACCAACTGGAACTCATCGCCTCGGAAAATATAGTCAGTGAGGCGGTGCTTGAGGCCCAGGGGTCAATATTTACCAATAAATACGCCGAGGGGTATCCCGGTAAACGTTACTATGGCGGTTGTGAGTACGCCGATGTGGTGGAAAACCTGGCCCGGCAGCGGGCTAAAGAGATATTCAATGCCGATTACGTCAATGTGCAGCCCCATTCCGGCAGTCAGGCCAATATGGCCGTCTATTTTTCGGTTCTTAACCCCGGTGACAAGGTGCTGGGAATGGATCTGGCCCACGGCGGCCATTTAACCCATGGAGCCAAGGTTAATTTTTCCGGTCAGCTCTACAACTTTATGTCCTACGGTCTGAATCGCGAGAGCGAACGTATAGATATGGAGGAGGTCGAGCGCATCGCCCTGGCGGAACGGCCGGCCATGATTGTTGCCGGAGCCAGCGCTTATCCCCGCTTTATAGACTGGCAGGCCTTCAGGGATATTGCTGATCGGGCGGGAGCCCTCTTCATGGTGGATATGGCCCATATCGCCGGCCTGATTGCCGGTGGTCAGCATCCATCCCCCATACCTTACGCTGATTTTGTTACCACCACCACCCATAAGACCATGCGCGGCCCGCGGGGCGGCATGATTCTGGCTCGC
>JAJSAA010000277.1 GCA_024274995.1 Deltaproteobacteria bacterium | reverse complement strand
CCAGGATCTACGGCCGGCCCTCTCCTTTACGGAGCTGGTGCGGGAGCTTGATGGCGCGGAGCATAATTTGCGTTACCGTATCAGCTCCCTTGAACCCGGCGAGCTGGATAATGAATTATTGGAATTTCTCGCCGCTTCCCGCCGCTTCATGCCTCATTTTCATCTGCCTCTGCAGAGCGGCGATCCCCTGATTTTGCGCCGGATGCGGCGGCGCTACACGGTGGATGACTTCCGGCATGTAGTACAGAATATTCAACACCTTATGCCGGAGGCGGCAATTGGCCTGGACACAGTGGTGGGGTTCCCCGGTGAAAACGAGGCGATGTTTCGCCACACCTGTGAGTTGATCGCTGATTTACCGATTACCTATCTGCACGTCTTTCCTTATTCCAGACGGCCCGGCACTGCCGCCGCTGAAATGCCGAACCAGATTCCAGCCCCCATCAAGCAGGAACGGGCGGCTCGGCTACGGATTCTGGGCCAGGAGAAACGGACCGAATTTTATCGGCGGCAGCTGGGTCGTACTCATAAGGTGCTGGCCGAAAATGCCGCTAATCATTTCAAGTTAATGAAGGGCTTCAGCGAAAATTATGTGCCAATTCATTTTAAGGCCCCGGCCTCCGCGGCCAACACCGTGGTCGAAGTTGAGGCGCGTGAGGTACGAGAGGAAGATGTCTTTGGTGTTATTGCTGAATAGTTGAGAATTCAAGAAAAGGGGCTTAACAGATGATTGGAGAGATTATTGCCATTGGAGATGAGTTGACCTCGGGGCGGATTTTGAACCAGACCAGTAATTTTGCCGCCTATCACCTCTTTGCCATGGGCCATGAAATAGTGGCCATGGCCACCATCGGTGATTCACCAGAGCTGATCGGCTCAGCCCTTAAAAAGGCCTTAAACCGGGCGGATTTTGTCATTGTTACCGGCGGATTAGGCCCCACGACCGACGATCTTACCACCGAGGCCGTGGCCAGGGTGCTGGAACGGCCGGTTACCTTTCATCCGGAAATCCTGGCCCAGATAAAAAGCAGCCTGACTACTCACGATCAGAGTCAAACACCGCCCAAGGGGATTCATCTTGAAAAACTGGCCTGGTTACCAGCCGGGGCCGAGGCCTTAAATCCCAAGGGTAACATGGCCGGATATGTTTTGGTGCATGAAGAAAAACCCATATTTTTCCTGCCTGGTGTACCCCGCGAAATGCAGGAATTATTAAAAAACTACGTCCTGCCCCGGCTGCGGGAATGGCCTGGGCGGCAGCATCGCCAGGTGCGGCAGCGCCTGTACCGGGTTTTTGGGCTGCCGGAGACCGAGGTTAACGAGCGGGTGCGGCATTTTGAGGATAACAACTCCATGGTCAGGATTGGTTATTATCCTGTTTTCCCGGAGGTGCATTTAAGTCTCACCGCTCTCGGGGCTGATGCCGCCGAGAGCGAGGCTCTTTTGCAGGTCTTTGATAAACGTATAAAGCAGGCTCTTGGTGCATATATTTATGGCTTTGATGATGAGACCATGGCTGGCTGTGTTGGCGACCTGCTGCGCCGTGAGGGGAAGAAAGTGGTGGTGGCCGAATCCTGTACCGGCGGCCTTATCGCTCACCATATTACCACTATTCCCGGCAGCTCCGCCTATTTCCTGGGCGGAGTTGTCGCCTACAGCAATCAATTGAAGATGGATATTCTGCATGTCAGCCCGCGAACCTTGGAACGACATGGAGCGGTAAGCGCTGAAACGGCCAGGGAGATGGCCCGCGGCCTGCGGGATTTAAGTGGAGCCGATGCAGCACTCTCGGTGACCGGCATTGCCGGCCCGGATGGCGGCAGTAAGGAAAAGCCGGTGGGCACAATCTATTTCGGCAGTGATTACCAGGGAGAATGCCGCCATTATCTCCACCATTTTTCCGGCACCAGGGGGCAGATTCAGGCCATTGCCGCCCAGACCGGCCTGGATATTTTGCGCCGTCTGCTTTTACAAAAAGCCTGAATCTTTAAGACGCTGGTGCTCAACCTTCAGGCAGCGCTCCGTCATTACGGTGAGTCCGGCAGCCTGGGCCCGCCTGGCCGCCTCCGCCTCACTGACCCCCAGTTGCAGCCATAAGACCTGGGCCTTGATCTTGAGAGTGCTGTCAACAATGGCCGAAACCTCAGCGGGCCGCCGAAAGACATCAACAATATCCACCCGGCCGGGAATACTCTCTAAATCGGGATAACATTTGAGTCCCATAATTGTACTCTGACCGGGATTTACCGGAATCACCTCAAAACCCGCGGCCATTAAATAGGCGGCCACCTTATTACTGGGACGGTTAGGTTTGGGCGATATTCCCACCACCGCGATCCGCCGCGCATTGGTTAATATACGGCTGAGATCTTCATCATTTATGGTTCTTAATTTGGGCATCGTCAC
The DNA here is from genome assembly GCA_024274995.1 of Deltaproteobacteria bacterium. Classification (GTDB taxonomy): domain Bacteria; phylum Desulfobacterota; class Desulfobulbia; order Desulfobulbales; family VMSU01; genus JAADIV01. Next base: position 18,548 of record JAJSAA010000277.1, on the reverse strand, counting down.
ACTCTCCTCATTCAAAGCAGACCGTGTTTTTTCAGATGAACCTGCAAAATGGCAATGGCCGCTGGGGTTATACCGGAAATCCGGCAGGCCTGGCCCAGGGAGCGGGGTCTTATGGCCTGGAGTTTTTCCACTACCTCGTTGGATAAGCCATGAAAGGCGGTATAATCCAGGTCAGCGGGCAGCAGGGACTTTTCAAATTTTTTAAAATTAGCCACCTGTTCATTCTGGCGCTTAATATAACCCTGGTATTTGACCTGCAGTTCAAGTTCACGGGCGGCCGGGAGGGTTATTTTACGTTTCTGCGCCCCGCTCAATTTGATGAGGCTGGCAAGGCTGATTTCGGGCCGCCGCAGAAGATCAACCAGGAGAGCGGGCTCTCGCAGAGCCGAGCTGTTCAGGGCGGTCAGTTCCTGGTTAATCTCCGCTGTCGGCTTTAGATTACTGCTGGTCAACCAGGTCATGTTTTCGGCTATTTCGTCCCGTTTCCGGCAGAAAGCGCTGTAGGTCTCATCATCAATCAGCCCCAGAGAGCGGCCGATATCCCGCAGCCGCAGATCGGCGTTATCCTCCCGCAGCAGAAGGCGGTATTCAGCCCTGGAGGTGAACAGGCGGTAAGGTTCCTTGGTGCCCAGTGTTACCAGATCATCAATTAAGACCCCGATATAGGCCTGGGAACGATCCAGAATCAGGGGTTCCTCGGCCCGGCAATATTTCACCGCGTTGATACCGGCCATGAGGCCCTGGGCAGCCGCCTCTTCGTAGCCGGAGGTGCCGTTAATCTGCCCGGCGAGAAAGAGGCCGCCAATCCTCTTGGTCTCGAGGGAGGGCTTTAGTTCCAGAGGATCAATATAATCGTATTCAATGGCGTAGCCGGGCCGGATTATCTTAACCTCCTCCAGACCCTTGATGCTGTGCAGCATGTCACGCTGGATATCAAGGGGCAGACTGGTGGGGACACCGTTGGGATATATTTCCACCGTCTCCAGGCCCTCTGGCTCAAGAAATATCTGGTGCCGTGTCTTGTCTGGAAAGCGAGCCACCTTATCCTCAATGGATGGACAATAGCGGGCTCCAACCCCCTCTATAATGCCGGTGAACATGGGTGAACGATCCAGGCCGCGGCGGATAACCGCATGGGTCTGTTCGTTGGTATGGGTAATATAGCACGGGCGCTGGGGCAGAGACGGCGTCCCTTGGTTAGAGAAGGAAAACATGCGGGGCGGATCATCACTATATTGCGGGGTCAGCTCGCTGAAATCAATACTTTTACCGTCTAAGCGGGGCGTGGTCCCGGTCTTCATGCGGCCCATATTGAAACCAAGCGCCCGCAGGTGTTCCGGCAGGCGCAGGGAGGGGGCATCCCCAAGACGACCGGCAGGAAAATTCTTCAAGCCGATATGAATCAGTCCGTTCATAAAGGTGCCGGTAACAATAACCACGCTGCGGGCCGTAATTTCTTCGCCAAGGGAGGTGATGACCCCGCCTACACGGTTTTTATTAAGGAGTAGGCCGTCTACCACCGTCTGCCGAATCTCCAGACCGGGCTGGTTCTCCAAGACCTTTTTCATCCGCAGACGGTAAAGGAGGCGGTCGGCCTGGGCTCGGGAAGACCAGACTGCCGGGCCTTTACGAGTGTTGAGCTGCCGGAATTGAATGGCGGTGGCATCAATATTTCTGGCCATTTCGCCACCTAAGGCATCAATCTCCTTAACGAGATGGCCCTTGGCCAGGCCGCCGATGGCTGGGTTACAGGACATGGCACCGATACCATCGGCGTTAATAATTGCCACCATGGTTCTACAGCCCATACGAGCGGCAGCCAGAGCCGCTTCACAGCCGGCATGACCAGCACCCACCACAATTAGATCATATTCATAATTCATCTGCTTAATGATAACCTTTTAAAATTCCGCAATTTCGGTCTTCTTGCCATCTTCCAGAAGTCCGGAGTCAATAAGACCACCACCGTATAAAGTTCCAGGCGGCCGGCCAGCATGCAAATAATTAATATTACCTTGGCAAGGGCGGGTAGCGCACCAAAATTCTGAACGGGCCCCACCGCATTCAGTCCGGGGCCAATGTTATTAAGAGTGGCGATAACGGCAGTCACCCCGGTGATCATATCCACCCCCTGAGCGGTGACCGCCATACAGGCCAGGCCGCAAAAAACAATATAGATCGCCAGAAAGCCTAAAACCCCGAGCATAACCTCCTGCGGCACTTTAATATTACCCATCTTAATGGTATTCACCTCGTTTGGATGCACCAGCTTGCGGAGTTGGAGTCGGGCGTATTTGAGAAAGAGGAGCATACGCACCACTTTAATGCCACCGCCGGTGGAACCAGCACAGCCGCCGATGAACATCAGGGCTACCAACAGGATCTTGCAGAGGGCCGGCCATTTATCAAAGTCCGCCGTACCAAAACCGGTGGTGGTAATAATCGACACCACCTGGAAGACTGCGTCCCGGATATTGGTGAGCCATGATTGATATATGCGGCCCTGATTGGCAAGGACAATAATTAGGGAGGATACCGCCACCAGGGTGAGGTAGAAGCGGAATTCCTCGCTCTGCCAATAGACCCGCCAGCGGCCATGGAGGGCGTGATAATGGAGGGTGAAATTGGTTCCGGCCACAAACATGAAGAAGATTATAACGGCCTCAATATAGGGGGAGTTAAACTCGCTGACGCTGGCGGTATAGGTCGAGAAGCCGCCGGTGGCCAAGGAGGCAAAGGCATGGCAGGAGGCATCAAAGAGATCCATGCCGCCTAACATGAGGAGGATAATCTCTATAAAGGTAATCAGGACATATACCCCCCAGAGGATACGGGCTGTGTCCTGCATTCGGGGAGCCAGCCGCTCTTTTGTGGGGCCGGGCATCTCGGCCTGAAAGAGCTGCATGCCGCCAATCCCGAGGAGGGGCAGCACAGCGAGAGACAGAACAATAATCCCCATGCCGCCGATCCAATGGGTCAGAGCCCGCCAAAAGAGCATGCTCCTGGGCAAAATCTCCATATTGCTTAGGATTGTGGAGCCGGTGGTGGTAAAGCCGGACATTGATTCAAAATAACAGTCAACAAATGAAGGAAAGCTGCCGCTGAAAAAAAAGGGCAGGGCGCCAAGAAAGGCAAGCCCTAACCAGCTGAAAGTTGCTACCGCGAAGCCGTCCCGGTAGCCTAATTCTGAATTGGGCGGGAAAAGGGCAATCAGAGATCCGCCCATAAGGGCGCCGATGAGGGCGCTGGTTAGAAAGGCCCTGGTCATGCCGTCATGGTAGATGAGGCTTACCGGTATGGGCAGCAAAATAAAGAGGGAGATGAGCAGTAATAATTTGCCGAGAATATTTAAGACGCCGTCTGTCCGCATAATTTCAGGGCGCGAAAAAATCAGCAACCTCCTGCACCGCCTCACGGAGGGCGAAGATCACCAGATTGTCGCCAGGCCGTAGCCTGGTCGTACCAATGGGAATTATTACCCGATGCTTTTTGTTTCTCACCACGGCTCCTAATACCGCACCTTTAGGAAATTTTAAGCTCTGAAGGGTGGCGTGCTTGAATTTATCCGTGCTGGGTACCTTTAATTCCACCACCTCGGCATCACTGCCGAGCAGCGAGGCGGCGGAGACAATAGTACCGCCAGTGCGCACAAAGCGTAAAATCATATTGGCCGCCACCTGCCGCGGGCTCAGGGCCACATCAATGCCTAACTTGGCTAACAGCGGCACAAAATCAGGGCGGGAGATGCGGGTTATACATTTACCGGCCCCATGATGTTTGGCCAGCAGGCTGGCGAGGAGGTTGGTCTCATCGCTGTCGGTGACGGCGATGACGAGATCGGCCTGATCCAGCCCCTCATCGAGAAGACTATGGGCATCTAAACCGTCAACATTTAACACTGTGGTGTTATTAAGATTTTCGGCTAAAAAATCGCAGCGCCCGGCATCCAGCTCAATTAGCCGGACATTTACCTTCTTTTTCTCCATCTGCCGGGCCACCATGAAACCAATGGCACCGCCGCCAATAATGAATACCTGCTTCGGTTCATGGCTCATGAGGTGCACCAGACCGCTGGTGGATGACATATCGCTCTTACGGGCCACCATGTAAATCCGATCCTCGGCCTGAATGATGTCGCCGCCCCTGGGAATTATGGTCTTTTCCTGGCGGATAATAGCAACAATAACCCCCATTATACCCTTCAGCTCCAGAAGCGATTTGCCGATATTGGAGTTCCCCGCCGCCACCGTATAGCCAAGGAGTATGACCTGACCATGGGCAAATTCAGCTGACTCAAAGGCCCCGGAGAGGGTAGAAAGGCGCAGAATTTCATCACCAATGGCCCGGTCTGGGCTGATGAGGAGATCAATCCCCAGGGCCTTCTCGTTTAAGGCGGTATTCTGGGAATAAAAGTCCTCATTACGCACCCTGGCAATACGGGTCTTGATCTGGTAATTCCGAGAGATAATACAGGCCACCAGATTGACTTCGTCGCTATTGGTGACGGCCACCAGAAGATCGGCACGCCCAATACCGGCCTCCTCCAGCACCTTGATAGAGGCCCCGCTGCCGCAGACGGGAAGAACATTAAGCTCTCGTTCCAGGCGGCTTAATTTAGCGGCCTCCCGATCAACCAGGACAACGTCATGTCCTTCGTCTGAAAATTTGGCGCTCAGATGATAACCAACCGCTCCGGCCCCTATAATGACGATTCGCATAATTTAGTTTTTTATTGTGATTACGTCTTTTCCCGCCAGGAAATTATCGCCCATGAAGGGCAGTGTTCATCCCGTAAATACCAGTATCCTTTCTTATTTCTGGCGAGACGTTCACTGAGGTGGTGGTTGAGTTTGTCATTTTCTGCCGCGGTCAAGTCGTTGAACATCCAGCTCCAGGAGCTGATTGCCTCCTCCTGCGTTTTATAACTACGGCTGGCTGGCAGATCAATAAAATCGAGCCGGGCGTAAATCCCCATTTGATAAAGAATGTTGATAGTATAGATATAATACGGCCCCGGATCGAAGGGACGGCCAATAGCGGCAAACATGGCGGGATCAAAGGGGCCGCTGCCCACCCGGTCGCCTATAAATACCCAGCCTCGGGCCGCCCGCCGCAGCTTGTGAAGGGCACCTTTTAAGTCGTCAACGGCCAGGGAACGGGAGGCTATTATCAGATCATATTGCCCTACCCCGAGGGTATGCCAGTTATCTTCCCAGGCCCCTTGCCGGGTGGTTATATTATCAAGGCCGTCCTTGGCGGCCCGCTCAGCAAGAATGGCCAGCATCCCGGATGAAAAATCAACCGCCGTTACCTCTCTGACCTTGCGGGAGAGAGGAATGGTGAGAGTACCGGGCCCACACCCCATATCAAGGACAGTCATGGCAGGAGAGAGGGGCAGTCTTTTAAGAAATTCTTTAACGAACACCGAGTCTTTATGACGCTTGGCAAAGCCCGCCGACCGTTTATTCCAGTCGGCGGAAGTTTTACTCTGCCAGGTCTTGCGGCGTCTGCCCTCCTGCCACATTTGATTCCAGTCAATCACGAATTTTTCCCCTTAAATCAGGCATGGTTTCCGGTTTACTGGCATCCCAGATTTTTGCCTCATTACCGGTGGCGGTAACATTTTCATAGACGCCCTTGTCGCGCCGTACCAACTTGGTGAACCCCAGATTTTTCAGGGCGCTATTCCCCTTGGGAGTGCTAATACCAACGAGAGAGATAAGACGTTTGACAGGGGAACCGCATTGCGGACATTGACTGAACTTGGCGCTGTACATAGACTGGGTTAGTTCAAAAATTTTGCCCAGAGTGCAGCCCTCTCCCTCATGTTCATATTCATAAACGGGCATGATTTTCTCCAAATAATTCCCTGTATATTCAAGTTCCGGGCGTATAGCAATACGCCCCTACGGCGGTGCTTGCTCCAAATTAAAGGTGTAACCTTAATTTATGGTAAAAAGATCGTGGTTTTCAACCGCCGTTATCACCCCTGTTCCCTCTGTTACTTAAGCCGCAGACAGTTCAATATAACCGTGGTCTTACCATCCTCCGAGTTCAGATCAATTTTTTTGGTCATTATTTTATAGTCGTCTCCGGCCTTGGCCAGGAACTTATAAAGGGTCTGACGTTGCAGATCATGGGCCAGATAAATTGAGCCGCCAGGTTTTAATAATTTTTTAAAGGTCTTGAGCAGGGGGTCAAGGAGATCTTCCCGAAAAAGAATTTCCGCCCCGATTATAGTATCAAAGGGCTCCAGCCGGGCGGGTTTGGTCCAGTCCAGAGCGGCGAAGGAGGGTTTCACATGGCTGGCAGCGGCGCTTACCCGCTGAAAATCCATGATTATCGTTTCGTAATCGCTCAAGGTAACCTCAAATCCCTGGGCTGCGGCCGCTAGCCCAGGAGCACCAAGTCCGGCTCCCAACTCCAGCAGCCTGGGCCCGGCTTGAACCGGGTTAAGGGATACGGCGACTTCGGCCAGAATTATGGCCGCCTCCCAGAGTTTTATCCAGAAGGGGAAATCAGCTATATTGGCAAAAGGGTCACGGCCCTGGAGAATATCCTCCAGATCCTGCACCTGTAATAATTGTAAATTTATGTCCCTGATTTTCAAGGGGGCAAAGTCAACTTTATAATTGCGGCGGATACGACGTAAGATCTTTGCCTCTTTATCAGGCAGGTCAATTTTCATTTTATAAATACCTGTACTTTGGAATATGGAACTTTAGATTTTAGCCGTTCTGAACGGGCTATGAACAAAAAAAGCTGTCCAATCAAAAGGATTGAACAGCTTTTTTAAGCGGTAAGACTAAAACGCCTGGAAGGGGTGGCTAATTAACAGCCTTCAACAGCCCTTCTCATTCTTTTGGGACTTACTTTAACTTTCTTGCCTACTTCCAGCTTCTTAGCATTATGCTCGCTGCACTTAAGGGTTACAGAGGAACCGTTAACGGCGGAAACCTCACAAGTGAAGGAATAAGCGACAACCGCGGAGGTAGCGGTGAATGCCATTGCCAAAACCAATGCTAAAATTTTCTTGTTCATTTTACTCTCCTTTCAGTTAGTTAATGATTAAAAAATCAGGCCTGTAGCTTATATAATAATTATTCTTCTTACAAAGAAGATAATTACCAATTTAAATAATCTATCTACCTTTTAGTTTTTTGAAGTTTTACCTTGACCCTGTCACCAGCTTTAAAACCTTGAGCCCGTTTCACATTGCAATTTTTTAAAATAATAACATCTCCCCGTACCTCCTGTACCTCACAGCTTACCGTGGCGGAAAAGGCAGGTATTCCTGAAAACAGTATAGAGAAAAGAATAAGGGAAAGAATTAATTTCATGCTATTAAAATAATCAGTTACAAAAGGAAATAATAAAAATCACGAAGCCAGATTAGTACATAACAAGGAATCATGTCAATAAAAAACCAACTGTTATCCCACAAAGTTGGAATAAATATGATTATTTTAAGACTTGTTTCAGATCACGGGCGATAATTTTGTGACTGGTCCAGCCGGTATAGCGTTTTACCACATTACCATCGCGATCTATAATGAAGGCGGTGGGAATACCAATGATACCGCCAAAATCGTGAGTTATTTTGTTAGTGGCCAAGGCCACGGGATAATTCATGCCGGTCTGGCGGATAACCCGGCTAACGGCGGAGGTGCCGTCCTGGTTCACCGACAGCCCTATAACTGAAAAACCTTTGGGGGCAAACTCCTTTTGGAGACTAATCAGAGAGGGAACCTCCTGCATACACGGAGGACACCAAGTGGCCCAAAAAACCACCAGCACCACCTTGCCCCGGAAATCTTTTATATCAATGGTCTTGGCGGAACCATTCAAGGCTGTAACCGAGAATTCGGGTACCTTGGTGGTCGCCTGAGCCGGAGGAGTAACCGAGAACGTCCCGAGAATAAGCGCCGCGATTATTATAGTGATAAATTTCATGATATTCCTCATTAAATTAGTTTATAACAGAAGATACTGCTAAAGAAAAAACCCCTACTTTTCATAACATAACCATTAAAAAACAATATACCATTTATACCTGAATGCCTAAATCTGTCAATCAAAAGCCGCTAACCTCTGATAAATGCGTTCATAAATGGCAAATTTTTACCATAGTTGCGGGCGGTGTTTTTATGGCCACCATGGACAGTTCCATGGTCAACCTGGCTCTGCCGGCAATTATGAACGATTTCGGCAGCCCTCTGAAGGATACGGAATGGGTCTCCCTGATCTACCTTCTTGTCATAAGCTCAACCCTGTTAATCTGGGGTAATCTCTCCGACCGTCTGGGGCGGCACCTGATCTATCCCACCGGGTTGCTGGTCTTTGCCATAGGCTCATTGTCCTGCGCCTGGTCACCGAATTTTAGTCTTCTGATAATGGCCCGTTTATTACAGGGGCTGGGGGCCGCCATGATGATGTCCAGCGGCCCGGCGATCATCAAAGAGACCTTTCCACCGCTGGAGCTGGGCCGGGCCTTGGGCCTTATTGGGACTTCAGTGTCTCTGGGGTTAATGGCCGGCCCTCTCGTGGCAGGTGTCGCCCTGCAGTTCGCCTCCTGGCGGGCCATGTTTATGTTCACCTTTCCCATTGGCCTGCTGCTCTTTTTCGTAGCCCGGCGTTATTTACCCCGCCAACGGCCTGGCGAAGGGAAGCTGTCTTTAGCCTGGCCTCCGGCCCTGGCCTGGATAATATTATTAACCACGGCCTCGCTGGCGGTTACCTATGCGGCCTCACCCGCCTGCTCCTTTACCGTGCTAACGGTTTTAAGTGCCGGTACTATCCTGGCCCTGATTTGTTTTATCTGGCTGGAAACCAACAGTCCGCTCCCGCTCCTGACTCCAGGCCTGATTACCAGGCGTTATATGTCCAGCGCCCTGCTTTGTGCCATGCTCTCCTTTATGCAGCTTTTCGCAGTCTTGATTATTACCCCCTTTTACCTTGACCGGGTACTGAATCTACCCAAGCTCCAAATTGGCCTGGTTATGATGTCTATTCCCCTGGCCGCCATGGGACTGGCCCCCTTGGCCGGTTGGTTATACGGGCGTTTTACGGCCCGTGTTCTCTGTACCGTTGGTCTGTTTGCGGCAAGTTGCGGGGCCTGGTTGTTAAGCCTTGTCCAGCCCACCGGCTGGCTGGCAGTTATCTTGCCTCTAAGCCTTATCGGTGGCGGTCAGGCCATTTTTTTAAGTCCTAACAGTGCCTCGGTATTAAGATGGATAGAAAAGGAGAATACCGGCAAGGCGGCGGCCCTGCTGGCCACCGGCCGTAATTTGGGGATGATTATGGGGGTTGGCATGGCCAGTATAGCCTTTTCTCAGGTTTTCAGCCACTTAACCAACGGCCTGGATATGCGTGATTATTCCCCTATCCATGTTGAGGCCTTTATCAAGGCTATGCACCGGGTCTATCAGTCCGCCGCTCTCACTGGTCTGTTGAGTGTGATTATCTCCGCTCTGCGTGGTAAGCGACGAAAAAATTAGACTTTAAGGTCTAACAGGGCCATGGGCCGGTTGCATGAGCTGGTTTTATCTATCAGATCTTCCTTTAAACGGCACATAAGGTTTGTCTCTCTACTCACGCATTGCAGATTTGTCTGTTGAAAAAGAGGGCTGAGAACTTCCTGCAGTTCCGGCAGGTGAGCCCGCAGGAAATCAGCCGCCCCCTTATTGGAGAGCGAGAAAACCCCCCGCAGTTTTTGGCCCTGGCGGCGCAGATCAAGATGCACATCGCCAAGACGGCTCATGGTCAGATAAAATGACAGGCCGTAACCACTGTCTTTATCCTGACCTTTGGAATTTTGACCTTCAAAGGAGAACAGCCATTCACCCCAGCCATTGTTACCCTGAAAAAAAACGGGAAACAATAAGAAATTATTGGGGGGAGGCCTGACGGGCTGACCGGGCAGCGCCATATCAGGGGAGCCCGACTTACGGGCCTGAGTCTGAGATGAATCATCTGCCCGGCCGCAGTTAATTCGGCCATGGGCCTCTAAAATCCTGGAAAGCAGCAGGATATCAGGCGGCATATCCTTGAGTGGAGCGCTGGTCTGGATGAATTCCACTAATCCCGCCTCACCCTGATTTATGGCGGCCATCTGGGCAGTCAACTTCAGGGGCTCGGGGGTCTGGCCAATGGTATAACTCACATTCCCCGGCAGGTTAACGGCAGCGGTCAACGGATTGTCGGCCTTGGTCAGCAGGGGCAGCATTAAACGCAGAAGGGATAAAACGCCCTTGTCAGCAGGAAGCGGGGTTAGGCTACGGCCATCGGGCAAGACCTCAAAGGTAAGCTGGCCCATGGCCAAAGGGGTCAGGGTGCGGGCACTGAATATGCCGGAGTCGGTTTGCACCACCACCCCGCCGTCCGGGGTCTGGGAGATTACCCGGCCGCTTATCACCTGGCCGGGAGTAAGCTTCGCCGTTGCCGTGTTTGAGGCGGCCTGCTCTCTGGCCCCAGTAGTAACTTTTGCCCGAGTGTTGTTGGTCGGGGTATTGGCAGTTAAGGGCTGACTGTTGATTTTCATTTTGCAACTTCAGCGTAATGTCTAAAGATAATAATAAACGGGGATTCTACCACCTGACTCCAGCTGTAAACCCACAGTTGATAATAATTATTATAGCTGTTTACTTTTTCCCCAAAAGGCCTTACAATAATAATACCAATGGGCAACAGGAATATATTACCATTATTTGGTTTAAAATGGGCCGCTAAAATAATGAGCCTCATTGTCTTTTGCGGTGCTCTACTGTTTTCCATGCCTTGTCTTAACAGGGCATGGTCTTAACTAATTTTCAGATAACTGTTTAGCGGCACTCCGCATCTAAGCAGTTATAGCTCAGAGTTTAGGGCAATTTACAGTCAGACCTAAGCAGTTACATTTTCAGCAAAAAGGGGGGAAGAGAAATGGGTATTTTCAAGCAACTTGGTATGGAAAATAACGATCAGGCAAACATTGACTGGGAGATTACTCCTGCCAATTCCTTTACCATTTTTGAAAGTTGGGGCAGTAAAACCAGAATGATTCGTAATAACCGGGAGCGTTATTATTATTTCTTTATTGATACATGGCGGCAGCCGGCCAGGCTCTGTCTCATGGAACGAGGGATTAAGCACGCCAAAATCCTCGCTGAAATCAAGGCCCCGGCTGAACTGATTAAACGCTGCGTCTCCGCTCAGGGCGGTAAGGCCGGGCTGGATAAATGCTATGCCGTTGATGAGGGTTTAAAGACCTGGCTCTGTGATAATATTTTGAGAGCGGGCCATAACGAGTCTCTGGTGACGACTATCAAAGAAGAAGAGACACCTGAAGATATGGGGGTTCCCCTGGCTCTTAATGATGGTACCTACCCGGAACTGAATCGGATTATTCTGCGGCAGGCGGGAAAAAAGCTTGCCGATGATGCCATCAGCGCTCTGGCTCAGAGCCACAACTTTTTCGATAAAAAATATAATCCAGCCGGCCGCTTTGATAATTATCTCATTGATAACGGCGATAAAGATACCGCTATTGATCTTAGAACCGGTCTGATGTGGCAGCGTTATGGCTGTGATATAACCTCTATCCGTCATATCAGGGGGTATGTTACCGAAGTAAATGATACGGGGCTAGCGGGCTTTCATGACTGGCGATTGCCGACCATGGAAGAGGCCTGGTCGCTTCTTGAGAGAAAGCAGAACAATAAGGGGCTCTATCTGCACCCCGCCTTCGGTAGGAGCCAGCCCTTCATCTTCCTCGCTGATGCCAGAATTCCGGGGGGGTATTGGTTTATGGACTTCAAGCAGGGGACAGTCTTCTGGGCCTCCGGTACGATTCCCGGCGGTTTTGGCAGGCTTTGCCGTAGTATTTAAGCGGCCGCCTCTCAAACAACCGGGTGATAATCAGGTTCTGAGTTCTGGACTTTAACGGCCCTGCCCGCTTGCTCGGACATAACAAAACATGAAAATCGAGCCAGAGCCAATACCCCTGGCCGCACAACTTGCATATAAAGTTATGCGGTTGTTTGATTACTGTTCTACTTACATTGCCGGCTCTCAGGCACTCCGAGTTTTTTGAGAATCATTGCCAAAGGACAGACTTTGCTGACCCCGAACTGCAGGAGGTTCGCCCCCACAAAGGCGGTGAACCAGAACCAGTTGGGATTAATGAAAACACCCAGTACCAGACTGATGAGAATAAAGGCCCCGGCGATGAAGTGAACCCAGTCATTTACCACCATTATCGTTCTCCTTGTTCTTAGTTGTGTTTAAAATATCCAGCAAAAGGGGCTGGCCTGGTAAATACTTATTTAGCCGGGCAGAATAAATTTTTCATAGTGGAGATTAGTTCTAAAATACGCTCGTCAGCTATCCGGTTATAGATAAAATTGGCCTCCTTACGGGAGGCGATTATCTGCTTGTTGCGGAGTATGGTGAGATGCTGAGAGACATTGGCGTTGGAGGTCTTAACCTCGGAGCGGAGATCACCAACCGTTAACTCATTGTCCTGCAGAAGGCATAATATCCGCATCCTGATAGGATGTGACATGGTCTTTAAGAGGGCGGCCACATGCTCAACATCTTCGTCTTTCATATCATTTTTCATGGACATAATCCCAAGCTGTAATTTGTGAATCCGGGTGTCTGTTCAGCAGTCGGAACTTCTGACATCAGGCGGAATAGTTATAAGAATCCGGGTAACTGTTTAGCTACACTCCACATCTAAGCAGTTACAGCTCAGAGTTTAGGGCAATTTAACAGCCATACCTAAACAGTTACGAATCCGGCATAATAAATACTGGGCGTTGATTAGTTCACCAACCGGAATTTAAGTATTTAATTTAATGTCATACGCTAAAAATGTAAAGGACTAAAATAGGTGCTGATGGGGGGTTAGCGCTTCAACAAATCGCGGTGGCGGATGGTAAGTGCTCTGATATCAAGGTGATGAGCCAGGTACTCAGCCACGGCCACCGAGCGGTGGCGGCCGCCGGTGCAGCCAATGGCAATGGTGAGATAGGTCTTGCCTTCCCTGGCGTAGGAGGGAATGAGAAAGTCAAAAAGGGGTAGAAGACGAGCCAGAAATCCTTCGGCCTCGGGGGTCTGGAGGACATAATCGGCCACCGGTTGTTCCTGACCGCTCATCTCCTTTAATTCCGGCACAAAATAGGGGTTGACCAGGAAGCGGACGTCGAAGACCAGATCGGCCTCCGGCGGCAGGCCGTGCTTGAAACCAAAGGACAACAGGTCAACCTTTAAGCCCGTTTCCTGGGCAGTTTCATATTTTCTCAGGAGGACGGCCCGCAGTTGGTGCGGGGTAAGGCTTGAGGTATCAATAATAATATCCGCCAGCTCCCGCAGGCCGGTGAAACGACGTTTCTCCAGGGCAATACCGTCCCGCACGGATTCGCTTGCGGTGGGATGCAGGCGGCGCATGGCGCTGAAACGCCGCAGGAGAATATCCGCCGCCGCTTCGAGGTAGATAACCCGCAGGCTGGGGATTGTTTTCCGCAGTACGCTGATTACGCAGGGATAATTATTGTAAAATTCCTCATCCCTGGTATCCATGACCAGGGCCAGGCGGCGTTTGCCGGGCTGGATTATTTTGCTCACCAGGTCGGACAGCAAGAGGGCAGGGAAGTTATCAATACAGAAAAAGCCGACGTCCTCCAGAGCGTGCAGGGCGGTACTCTTACCAGCTCCAGAGAGACCGGTGAGTAATATAAGCTGGGGGGATATTTCCGGCATATTATTTCAACTTGGGGGCACGGCGATATTTAGAGGGCAATATGCCCATATTTTCACGATATTTAGCCACTGTTCGGCGGGCAATCCTAATGTTGCTCTCCCGAGCCAGAAGCTTGACAATAGCCATATCGCTCAATGGTTTATACGGATCTTCGGCCTGAATCAACCGCTTCATCTTAACCTTGATACTCTCCGAGGCCAGGGCCTCCTCGCCGCCGGTTCTGGCAATGGCGGAATTAAAGAAGTATTTTAACTCAAAGAGTCCCTGGGGGGTATGGACATATTTATTAGTGGTCACCCGGCTGATGGTCGATTCGTGCATATTTATATCATCAGCGACATCTTTCAGGATGAGGGGCCGCATATAATCCGGCCCTTTTTCAAAAAAATCATGTTGAAATTTAAGCAGGCTCTCCACCACATTGTAGATGGTACGCTGACGCTGCTGGATGCTCTTGATGAGCCACATTGCCGACTTTAATTTACCCTGAATATAGTTCTTGGTATCTTTGGCGAGTCCGGGGACATCCTTATGGCCTTTGAGAATATCCTGGTAAAATTTGCTGATTTTAAGACGCGGCATTCCGTCATCATTCAAGACAATGACATATTCGCCATCCATCTTATAGACATAGACATCGGGAATAATATAGCGGGGTTCTTCGTCGGAATAGGTGCGTCCGGGGTGGGGATTGAGGCCCTTGATTACCTCCAGGGCCGCCAAGACCTCCTTTAACGGGTAGCCGGAGGCCTTGACAATAGCGGCGTAATCCCGGTTAGTTAAAAATGGCAGGTAGTTCCTCACCAGTTCACCAGCCGCTGAGGTGCTGAGATTGAGGTGGGCCAACTGTAGGAGCAGGCTCTCCTGCAGACTGCGGGCGGCGATACCGGGGGGATCCATGTCCTGAACCATGGCCAGTATTTTTTGTACCATCGATGCCGATGATTTGGTGGCTGCGACAATTTCCTCATCGCTGACCCCAAGGAAACCATCCTGATCCAGATTGCCGATGATGAAATTGCCGACCTCCTCTTCCTGGTCGTTAATATTGGTAAATTTCAACTGCCATTGCAAATGATCGGAGAGGTTGGTCTTTTTAGTCAGGATGTCAAAACGAGAGGGCAGGTCAGGGTCATTTTGAGGTTTAAAGGCTGATTTATCCTCGTATTCATTGGCATAATCCTCCCAATTAATCTCCTTGAGACCGGAGGGGCTTTCCAGGTTGACCTCATCGGTGGTATTGCTGGGGGCGGCAGATTCCGGCTCCTGGCCTTCAGCAGTGAGCTCCTGCAGAGACTCATGGAGGCTGTCTGGATTATTGGTATCTTCCTCCAATACCGGATTTTGTTCAATCTCCTCCTGAACGGTGTCGGACAACTCCAAGCTTGATAGCTGCAAAAGGCGGATGGCCTGCTGGAGCTGCGGGGTCATCACCAGTTGTTGGGCTAATTTGAGCTGCTGTCTCAATTGTAACGACATCGTTTAATTATCCATGCGTGAAATTTTGAAAATAATAGGGACTGGCAGATTACAAAAATATCATATAAAAAAACTCCTTGCTTACATAGTGAAATTTTCCCCAAGGTACATTTTTCTGGCAGCCTCGGAGTTTACAATCTCCTCTGGAGTACCATGGGTTAGAATCTTGCCATTACTGACGATATAGGCGTAGTCGCAAACCGTCAGGGTTTCCCGGACATTGTGGTCAGAGATTAAAACGCCCAGGCCCTTGTCACGAAGGTTGGAGATGATGCCTTGGAGGTCGGCGATGGAGAGGGGGTCAATTCCGGCAAACGGCTCGTCTAATAATATAAATATGGGCTGGGTGGCCAGAGCCCGCATGATTTCTACCCGCCGCCGCTCACCACCGGAGAGGGAATAGGCCGGATTATCAGCAAGATGAGTTATGCGGAGATCGCTCATTAGCTGAACGATACGATCACGAATCTCCATTTTGGGCAACCCCAGGGTTTCCAGGATAATCCGGACATTTTCCCGTACTGTTAATTTTTTGAAGACCGAAGCCTCTTGAGCCAGATAGGACAGCCCGCGCCGGGCCCGTTTATGGATGGGGAGGCCTGTTAAGTCCTCACCATCAAGGAGAACAGCGCCGGAATCGGGCTGAATAAAACCAGCAATGGAATAAAAGGTGGTGGTCTTGCCGGCCCCGTTGGGCCCCAGGAGGCCAACGACCCTGCCAGTCTCCACCTTGAGGCTGATACCATCCACTACCCGCCGTTTCTTGTACTGCTTGACTATATTTTTAATTTCCAGAATGGCCATATCGTTTGCCAGCCTAATGAGTCTGCTTTTTGTCTTCCTGACTGGGATAGAAGAAGGCCTTTACCCGCTCACCTTTCCCGGTACCCGGCTCGACAATACTTTTGCCGCTGTCTAAAAAGAGGATAAAACGCTCGCCGCTCACCATATTGCCATTCTGCCAGACCTTGGTGTGGCCGGTAATTACTATCTTGCGCTGAGCGGCAAAATATTTGGCTGTATCGCCGGTGGCAACCCAATTGTTCTGGTTGATCTTGACATGGCCATTGGCCCACATCTGCTTAATATCCTTGGTATCTTGGGCGTTAATCTTATTTTTCTTCTCGGTGGAGTTATAATAGACCGTCAACTCATCGGCATTGATGGTCATCATCCCCTGTTTGGCCACCACCCGGCCGGAAAAAAAGACAGAGTTGTCCTTGGGGGTGGAGAGCATGTGGTCGGCTTCGATCTGCACCGGCTTCTGACTTGGTTCGGCGGGGGCGGCAATAGCAGTAAGGGGCAGCAACAGACAGAAAAGTGTGAGCAGACAGAGCAATTTCGTGTACTTCATTATAATAAGGCCTTTCCGATTTTATGGTTGCGATAACCTCTACAAAAATTGTACCACAATCATAACTGGAATCTGAATTATTGTAAAGAAAGGAGATTGCCCCGCCCGCTCATGGAGGGGGATAATTCAACAGCACTCAACCGATGGTCTTCTGGGCGGCAAATTTTGGCTCATGGAGGGGGATGATAATATCGGCTTCCTCCTTGACCCGGCATAAAATGTCATAGGACTCGTAGGTATTGACATGGGTGCCGGGCGGAATAACCTCCATCTCCATGGCCGTTATTTTCTTTGGCGGAAAGAAGTTTTCCAGGAGACAACAGAAACCGGTGATAACAGCCTTGCCAGAGGGGGTGTCCACCACCACCGACATACCGCCCGCTGTATGGGCCGGGGTGTGGATAACCTTAATGCCCGGCACAATCTCCTGATCGCCTTTAAGCGGAATAATCTGGCCTCCGTCACGAATCTCAAAGATGAAGTCTTCGAGATAACGAAAGTCCAAGGGGTGCGGATTGGCAATGGTTTCCAGCTCTTTTTCGTGAATATAAAAGGAGGCCTTGGAACACTTATAGTCATTTTCGCAATGGTCGTTATGCAGATGGGTGTGAATAACGATGTCGATATCTTCCGGCCGCAGGTCAAAACGCTTTAAGCCGTCTTCAAAGGTGTAGATCGGCCCGCCAATGGCCGCGGCCCGGCTTGCAGACTGGATGGGGTGCAGCTCGCCGGTATCCACCAGAATATTAGCGCCTCCATCTTCACCTTCGAGATACCAGGTGTAGATGGGAATGGTAAAGGGAGTACCGTAATCATACTGGTAGGTCATCATTCCCTTGTCAAATTCCTTGGTTCCCACAACAATGGGGTGGATCAGGTATTTCATGGAATCACCTCTACAATCTGGTTAATAAATAGAAACTTACGAACCCTGCGCCCAGGGCTCCGTAAATAAAAAGTCAGGGCGGACAGTAATCGGGTTTTTTCCTGGCGATGAACCAGCCTGCCACAAGACCTATAAATCCGGAAATAACGAGGGAAATTATGCTGTTCATGGGCTATATTGGTATTTTGTTATTTAACAGCAAGTCGAATCCTTTAACCATCCAAAGGAAAAAGATGCCAGTATATCGTCTGCCGTTTATTTTTATTGTTTTTTTGCGGCTTCTTCTGCCACCGGCCTCAGGCGCGGCATTAGTCCCGTCCCAAGTGGCCGTCGTTGCCAATCAGAGGGTGGCCGAGAGCCTGAAACTGGCCCATTTCTATATGGCAAAACGAGGTATTCCCGCCGCTAATCTCATTATTATAAAAACTACCCGAAAGGAACGGATCAACCGTTTTGCTTATGAGCATGAAATCGCCAAACCCGTCCGCGACTATCTTGACGAACGTTATGGCGAAATTAAATGCCTGGTGCTGATGTTTGGCGTGCCGCTTAAAATCAGGGCGCCGAAGTTGTCATTTGTGGATACGTTAACGCCTAAACGTCTTCGCCGCCAAAGAGATATGATAAGGCAGAGCGGGGATAAGGACAAGCTCAAAATCATAAGGAGAATTAAAGAACGGCAGAAGGCTAATCAGAGGGCGGCGGTGGATTCAGAAATAGCCCTGGTGCGCCAGGGGGACTATCCGCTGGCGGGATGGCTGCCCAATCCCGCTTATCTTGGCTGGCAGGGCCGGAAAAGCAGTTTAGTCAAGGCGCGTCTGCTCATGGTCAGCAGATTGGACGGGCCCAGCCCGGAGGTGGTCAAAAGGATCATCAACGATGCCCTGACGGCGGAGAAAAAAGGCCTCACCGGCAAGGCCTTTTTTGATGCCCGCTGGCCCCGGCCAGCGCCTGGGGCAAAATTGACCGGCTATACCCTGTATGATAACTCTATTCACCAGGCTGCCGCTCTGCTCAGGAAGAAAATGCCCGTGGTGCTTGACGACCGCCCCGCCCTCTTCCCGGCTGGTGCCCATTTGCCGGCCGCT
>JAJSAA010000276.1 GCA_024274995.1 Deltaproteobacteria bacterium | reverse complement strand
TCGGCGGAACGGGCCGCTGATCTGACTCGTCAGATTCTCGCCTTTAGTCGTAAACAGAGGCTCAGTCCGAAAAAGACGGAGCTGAACAGTTTGATTGACTGCGTGCACAAACTGATGTTGAGGCTCATCGGTGAAGACATAAACATCAAGATCAATTACAGCAGACAGAATATATTTGTCATGGTTGATACCGGTCAGATTGAACAGGTACTCATGAATCTTTGTACCAACGCCAGGGACGCTATGCCGCAGGGCGGAACATTGTCCATTGGTACCAGCGTTGTAGAATTAGATGAGCATGATGCCGGTCTTCATGAACTGGAAAAGCCTGGGGTCTACGCTCTGATATCGCTGAGCGATACCGGTAAGGGAATAGATGAGAAGAACAGGCAGATGATTTTTGAGCCTTTTTTTACGACCAAGGTCGTTGGCAAGGGTACAGGCCTGGGGCTTTCCATCGTCTATGGGATCATCAAACAGCATAAGGGGCAGATTACCGTATATAGTGAGACCGGCATTGGTACAACCTTTAAAATTTATCTGCCTTTGGTCTCACAGGAAGGCCAAATCCCAGCAGAGCGCAAAGCTGCCGTTCCGGTCTTAAAGGGGACTGAAACCATTCTTCTTGCCGAGGACAATCTGGAAGCCAGGAAACTGTTAACCCTGGTACTCGAAGAATCGGGCTACAGAGTCATCGCCGCGGTGGATGGCGAGGATGCCATTCGCAAATTCTCTGAGTTCGGTGATGATATTGATCTCCTGCTTTTTGATGTGGTTATGCCTGTGAAAAGCGGTAAGGATGCCTGTAATTCGATTCGCCGGATAAGGCCCGCTGTTAAGGTGCTGTTTATGAGCGGCTATACGGCAGATATCATCATAGATAAAGGCATTGTGCAGGATAACTTTAACTTTATCGCCAAACCTGTTTCTCCCCGGGAACTGCGCCTCAAGGTTAGAGAGGTTCTAAATTCAGCAAATACCTGAGAGTGGCGTTTAATTGGTGATTTTTTTATACTGGACGGCTATGGAATATTTCTGACATGAATATCTTTGTTAAACAGGATGCTCTCGTTATTTTTGGTAATTTTAAAACTTACCGTGACCACCGAGTTACGTGACGGTGTGCCGGGGGTATAATGGAAGGTCAAGTTAGAGACATCCGTGGCCAGTGGGTAGCCGGTTACAGCCGTAAAGGCTGTATCATCAAGAGGGGTATTTGTTGCGTTAATGGAAATTTCAGAACGTCTTAACTGGGCCGAAGCAGAATCATAATAGTATCTTATCGCCTTATCAACCGCGTAAAATCGCTTGCTGGGTGAGCGGGAATCCGGCGGGATGGTACGATCCAGAGTCATTTTCTTTCCAGTTTTTGCGGTTACTCTATAGAGCCTCCGATCAAGTGTAACAGGGCTGGCAAAGGTGTTCCATGCCGTATTGTTGATGGACACAATAATGCCTGCCCCAAGACCGCCTGTGTCATCAGTAATCTTGTCGGTTGGTGGAGACTCTATATAATGGCCAGTTACATTGTCAGAGACCATGATCTTGTCATCTATTACCCCGATTCTCAGCTCCTGGCTGCCGGACACCGTCGTCACTATGACAGCGTTGGGAATGGCATTATTTATCTCTCGTTCCATCCTGGTCATCGCCTCTTTGCCCTCTTCGAATATCTCCATTCTGCTATTGGCCGCCTGAAAACCTTTAAAGGCCTTGCTGATAAAATCAGCGCCCATAGTACTGAAGATACCAAGGATCACAATGATGATGATTAACTCAATAAGGGTAAAACCCTGTGAGTGTCTGAAAATATTCTGTATTGATTTCATGGGCATGTTGATCCTTCCAGAACATAACCGGTTTGTGGGCATACCGTCAGATACGAGGTTCCGTTCACCGTAAAAGAAGGGGAGGTTATGGAATTTAAAACTACACCGCTGCTGTTGACCGGTTCTCCAAGGCCGTTGTAATAAAGGGTTATCCCGGTAAGGGTAATACTGGAATCACCAAGTAGGTATTGATTGTTATATTCTGTTGAAATGGCTGTCGTGCCGTCGGTTATGGTGTATTTGTTAGCGTTGATCTGCAGTCTTAATATATGGGTAGGATCATAGACCCTGGTCGTCGCCACATGCTGGGTGTAACGTATTACCCGTATCAACTCAAGCACGGCCGCTCTATTGTTCAGGCCGACAGGCCACTTGATGTAGGCGGCAGCCGATAGAATTCCAAGTAGCACAATAATCAAAATAAGTTCAACTAAAGAGAATCCCGTTGAATATTTAAAAAAAGTGCCATTAAGCTGTTTAGAATTTTTGTTATTTTTATTAACCATATTAATTCCAGATTGCAGTCTACAAAGAGACATAAGCCAGGCTCTTAACCGGACATTACGGATTTTTTATGTTAAACTGCTAAAAATGCCTGGTAGATTTTTAAGGACATGGGCTGTCCTTGATTAAAGAGCGGAATTTTGCCATTAAAACCCAGTAACAGCCTGCTTAATTGGCGCCAATTTTTAACAGATGAGAAAATCAATGGATTTGTCAACCACTCCCCCGAACAGTCAGAAATTAATCCGCTGCACTGTAAAAAGCGGCAACGGCCCTGCCAGTCGGCGATATATAGAGTTGGAGCATTATTCCTTATGGTCTTATATGATGCTGCATAAACATGGCCTTGAAGTGACAAACGCCTCTCTCTGGCTCTGGATCAAAAAAGCGGCGGTTGAAGCGAAAAAATCCCAATACGCTCATTTCTCCGCCATGGAGAAAGTGAATAAAATAGAACTGTTAATTTTTGACGAACGCTACGGCTTCACCCATGAAACATACCGATTCGCCCCGGTAAAGGAAACAGATTTGTTGCAAAAAGCATTATTATCCCATCTTGCGCCTGAGATTGTCAGTTCCGGCAACTATGACATAAATAACTATCCTGGATATTGTATTCAATGCGGCAAGAATCTGAAAGATATGATTCTTGGAATATCAGGTTCCGATACCAGGCTCTGGTACAGGAAAAAATAGACGATATTTAATGTTGCCCCGTAAACCAACAAACCATATCTGCCAGTCCGGGTTTACCCTGATCGAGCTGGTCATAACCATCGTCATTCTTGGTTTTTCGTCTATGATCCTCCTGCCCTTTTTCAATTCAATAAGTCACAGCCCTGATCCTCTGATCCGTATCAGGGCCGTTAATCTGGGGCAATCACTTGTGGACGAAATTATGGCAAAAAAATGGGATAACAACACCCCTGCTGGCGGCGGCCCCCTTAAAACTGCCGAGTCTGAACGTGTTCTCGGTGCGCTGGCGGCAACACCTTATGCTAAATTAGGCCCTGAAGCGGGGGAGTCCCGGCCAATTTTTAACGATGTTGATGATTATAACGGTTATTCTGAAACAGATGTCTTCCATGACCAGGACAATAATTCTTTTACCCTGACCGGTTATCAACGCAGTGCAAAAGTCAGCTATATTGCCAGCAACACGGCCGCTATAGATCATAATACCCCTGGTTTAAATAATACATCAGACAGCAAGCTCATTGTGGTTACAGTCACTTCTTCCACCGGCGAAAAATTTTATTTTACCGCAGTGCGTTGTAATCTTTAACGAGAATTTCCTGCAATAAAAGCCATGGCATTTTTTTTTAAAATCATCGGTAATCAAAAAGGGTTTGGCCTGATTGTGGCTATATTTGTCATTGTTATTTTGGGGATGTTCGGCACCCTGATCGCAAAATTCACTACAATGGGCTCAACTGAAGCGGCAGAAGGATATTTATGGGCGCAAGCTTTATACTCCGCAGAATCAGCCGCTCAATTGAGAATTTTAACTCACGATGGTGGGACAGGATGGGACGGTAGTGCTGATTCGCTTACCATTGAACAGTTCAAGATGACTGCTCCAAAGGATACCTTTACAAATCGTAATACATCCGCCACTCTGGTAATTCAGGCGACAAAAATTAATGTAAGTCGAAGAATTGAAGAAAAATTTTTATTAAACGGCACCTGACAATTCTGCAACTACTGTAGCTTGAAATTTCAGCAGAAGTATTTTACAACCTTTTTTATCACCAAAAAAAACAACCAGGAAAAATGAATAAAGCTAAAAACAAAGGTAAATTGTCGGTAATCGGTACCGGCCCCGGTAATCCTGAGCATATAACCGCTGCCGCTCAAAAGGCTATTCAGGAAGCCGATGTCATAATTGGTTATCAAACCTATCTTGAGCAGATTCCCGAGCTGTTAGAGGGCAAGGAGGTATTGTCTTCGACTATGATGCAGGAAGTAGAACGCTGCCGCAAGGCCCTGGGTCTGGCCGAAGAAGGCCGTAAAGCAGCCCTCATCTGCGGTGGAGACCCCGGAATTTACGCCATGGCTGGTCTAGTTTTTGAATTGGCCGCTGGCAGCCGGAGTGAAACTAATATAGAGGTAGTGCCTGGACTCGCAGCCTTAAACAGCTGTGCCGCCCGTCTGGGGGCACCGCTTATGCATGATTTTGCTGCCATCAGCCTCTCAGATCTTCTTACCCCCTGGCCCCTTATTGAAAAACGTCTTTCCGCCGCGGCCGAAGCCGATTTTGTAATTGTCCTCTACAATCCGAGGTCAAAAAAACGCCATCATCACTTGAATCGGGCCCAGGAATTAATTATGGCGCACCGTGATCCCGCGACCCCGGTGGGAATTGTCACCGCTGCCAGCCGGGTAAACGAAAAAATAACCATCACCAGTTTAAATAAGATGGCGGCAGCTGAGGTTGGTATGCAGTCCACGGTTATTATCGGTAATTCCAAGACCTTCCGTTGGCAGGATTTCATGATAACCCCCCGTGGTTACGCCGACAAATACGGCTTTGAAAGCCCTGGGCAAGCCGGGGTATGAGCCCCCCCGCGGCCCTTGTCTTTATCTCCTGCCTCAGATGAACTTCAAACAATCATTATATAATCCGGCCGAGTTCACCCTGACCTTTGAGCTGGTACCCAACCGGGCCGGTCACGGTCATGGGCAGAATCGTATCCTGAAGTTAGCCCGGCAGGCCGCGGCTGACGGGCGGCTGCGGGCGGTGAGTATAACTGAAAATGCCGGCGGCCATCCCGCCCTGTCACCAGAGGTTCTGGGGATAGAAATTCAGGCCATGGGGCTGCCGGTTATAAGTCATTTTTCCTGCAAGGACAAAAATCGCAACCAAATGGAGAGCCTGCTCTTTGGCTGGGATCGAGCCGGTCTTCAGAACCTGTTGGTTATTTCCGGTGATTACCCCCAGCATGGTTATTGCGGCAAACCCAAACCGGTATTTGACTTAGATTCTGTTCAGGCCCTTGATCTTATCAGCCAGATGAATACCGGCCAGATTGAATGTTTGAGCAAAAATAAGGGCATGACCTTTCAGCCCACCACCTTTTTAAAGGGGGTGGCTGTCTCGCCTTTTAAATTTTTGCCCCAGGAGCTGTTGTTCCAGTACATGAAGCTGCACCGTAAAGCCGTGGCTGGAGCTGATTATATAATTACCCAGCTGGGTTTTGATGCTCGTAAATTTGAAGAGGTTCTGCTCTATACGCGGCTGGCCGGTTTAGATCTGCCTATATTGGGTAATGTTTTTATCCCCAGCATGAAGGTCGCCGGTCTTATGTACCGGGGCGAAGTTCCGGGTTGCGTCATCACCGAGAGTCTCTATAATGATATGCGTCGTGAAGCAAATTCCGCTGACAATGGCAAAAGAGCCCGTCTCCTGAGAGGTGCCAAATTATTAGCCATTCTACAAGGCCTGGGGTACGCCGGTGCTCATATAGGCGGCCCTGGCCTGACCTTTGCCGATTTGGATCTGGTAATGAACGAGGCGGCAGAAATGGCCGCTGACTGGAGAGGCCTGATTCCCGACCTTTCCTATTGGCCGGTTGATGGCTGTTATTTCTTTGAATCTGATCCACATACCGGTCTCAATCTTAACCAAGAGGCTGGTTTAGATAAACTGCCGCTTCCGGCCCTGCCCTTATCCTATCGTTTGTCACATTTTGTCCATCAGGTCTTTTTTGAGCCCGACGGCGCTCTCTACCGTCCCACCAGTAAAATCTGTCTCAGCATGGAAGGCGGCGGCCGCGAAAAGATACTCGCCAATATTGAACATATCATTAAACTGCTTATTTATGACTGTCAGAATTGCGGCGATTGTCGTCTGTCCGATCTGGCCTACCTCTGTCCCCAATCCGGCTGCGCCAAATATATGTTAAACGGCCCCTGCGGCGGCAGCCGGGATGGCTGGTGTGAGGTCTACCCCGGCCGCAAACGCTGTTTCTGGGTACTGGTCTATGAGCGCCTGACGGCCCACGGCCTGTCTTTCGCGCAGAACATCATTGCCCCGCCCCGAGACTGGAGTCTTAACAAAACCTCATCATGGCTCAATTTCTTTGCAAATCAGGCTTAAATTTCCTTTCCCATCTACTTTAAAAGGTGTATTATGACCCTCTTTTTTCAGCAGCCCCATTTTTGAATATTGTTTAAGTTAACAGTCACGCTCGTAAAGCGGGCATAATGAGATAAGCGAAGACTCCGATATGGAGTGTCGCTAAACAGTTACAAAAATCTCCGCAAGGAACATCCCATGTTGAGAGAATCAAGTCGTCCCCGTGAAGAATGCGGGATCTGCGGCATCTTTGGTCATCAAGATGCCGCAAAGCTCACCTATTTTGGTCTCTACGCCCTACAGCATCGCGGCCAGGAAAGCGCCGGAATTGTCTCCTCTGACAATAAACAAATTAATGAATACAAGGCTATGGGACTGGTGCCGGAGGTCTTCACCGAAGATATTCTCCAGAAATTGCCGGGTGATCTGGCCATGGGTCATGTTCGTTACTCCACTACTGGCAGTTCCGATATAATAAATGCCCAGCCCTTTACCGCCTCCCATCAGGGGCATTCCTGGTCAATGGCTCATAACGGCAACCTGGTCAACACCCGCGAGCTGCGTGACGAGCTGGAGAACAAGGGGGCTATTTTCCAATCTTCAACGGACAGTGAAGTAGTAGTTCACCTTCTGGCCCATAATGCCAAGATGGGCTTTGAAAAGTCACTGGTGGCTACCTTTAAGCAGATCAAGGGGGCCTACTCTCTGCTGCTGATGACCAAAAGCCTGTTAATCGCCATTCGTGATCCCCACGGTTTCAGACCTCTATGTCTGGGCAAGTTGAAAAACGGCGGTTATACAGTTGCCTCCGAAACCTGCGCCCTGGATCTCATCGAGGCCCAATATATCCGCGATATAGAGCCTGGCGAAATTATGATTATTGACCAAAAAGGCCCGCGTACCATCTCGAAGACACCGGCCCATTCACCAAGGCTGTGTATATTTGAGCATGTATATTTTGCCCGCCCGGACAGCGATATTTTTGGGATCAATGTCTATAGCTGCCGCAAACGGATGGGATCCATACTGGCCAGGGAATGTAATATAGAGGCGGATTTTGTCATGCCCTTTCCAGACTCCGGTAATTATGCCGCCATTGGTTACTCGCAGAGTTCAGGGCTGCCCCTTGAAATGGGGATGATCCGGAACCATTATGTGGGCCGTACCTTTATTCAGCCAACTCAGTCTATGCGTGACTTCAGTGTCCGGGTTAAGCTGAATCCCGTACGTTCCCTGCTGAAGGGCAAGCGGGTCATAATAATGGAAGATTCCATTATCCGCGGCACCACCGGACGCAGCCGGGTAAGAGCCCTGCGGGAGGTGGGGGCCAGTGAGGTGCATATGGTTATAAGCTGTCCGCCCACCCGTTATCCGTGCTTTTACGGGATTGATTTCCCCTCCCAGAACCAGCTTATAGCTGCCAATAACGAGGTAGAGGATATTCGAAAATCTCTTGGGCTCGATTCTTTGCAGTACCTGAGTCTTGAAGGGCTGGTAGAGGCCACCGGTATGCCAAAAGAGAATTTTTGCATGGCCTGTTTCAATAATGATTACCCCATTCCCCCTGATCTGTTATTCAATAAAACGGCCTTTAGTAAATGACAATTTCATTAGCGCGAGAAGTTCTTCAGATTGAGGCCGACGGGATAATGGCCATGCGGGAGCGGATAGACAAAAATTTTGAAGGGGCGGTAGATCTTATCATGAGTTGCCCCAGCCGGGTCATTATCACCGGAATCGGCAAATCCGGTCTCATCGGCCAAAAGATCGCAGCTACTTTAAACAGCACCGGCACCTCCTCTTTTTTTCTGCATCCGGTGGAGGCCATGCACGGCGATCTTGGCATTGTCGACGTTAACGATGTGATTTTAGCCATTTCCAACAGCGGGGAAACCACCGAGGTTAATATGTTACTGCCCACTTTTCACAAACGGGGCAATCAACTTATTGCCATGACCGGCAGCTCAGAATCAACCCTGGCCCGGGCCGCAGATGCCGTCCTTGATACTGGGGTAGAGCGTGAGGCCTGCCCCCTGGGTCTGGCTCCCACTGCCTCTACAACCGCTGCCCTGGCCATGGGTGATGCCCTGGCCGTTGCTCTCCTGAATCGTAAAGGTTTCAAGGCCAGTGATTTCCGCCGTAATCATCCCGCCGGCAGTCTGGGAGAACGTCTGAAAATCATGGTGTCCCAGGTAATGCTCACCGGTGAGTCTATTCCGTTCATCCCCGAAACCGCCTCTTTTAACACGGCCCTTACCGTACTCAACGACAAAAATCTGGGGGCGGTGTTTATTGTTTCCCCCAAAAAATTCCCCATAGGTATTCTTACCGATGGCGATATTCGCCGGATTATGGTTAAATCAAAGGGCTGTGATGTTGAAGTTAGGGAGGTAATGACGCCGACACCCAAGACTATTAAGGGTGATTCTCTGGCGGCCGATGCCTTGAGTATTATGCAGCGTCACGAGGTAACGGTTCTCGCTGTAGTGGATAATAAACAATGTTTAATCGGTATTCTTCACCTCCATGATCTGCTTGGCAAGGGTGAGTTCCGGTTGCTTATTTAAAGTAAATCTCGCTGACACTTTAAGCGAAGACACTCCGGTTACTCCGTACTGAGCGCTCAGCCTGCTAACTTCCCGATGAGTATTTTATAAATAGATCATTTTTGTAACTGTTTAGTAGGGGCTGTAAATTACCCTTAACTCGTAACCGTAACTGCCCAGATGTGCTATAGGTTCGTTTGTTTCGGCCTCCGAGTCAGGTAAGCGGAGCGTAGCGAAGACTCCGATACTTCCTGCACGTGAGGAGGGCGAAACGGACGAAGATGGGGTACAGCTGAATAGTTACCGCATTTTTTATCTTTTTAAGTGACAGAGGAATTCCATGGGAATTACCAACAAAGAAATCAATTCAGCATTTAGTAGTCAAGTCAGCTCCATGCCGGGTGGTGAATGGGTCAACCGTTGTTTTTCATGCGGGGCCTGCAGCGGTGTCTGCCCGGTA
>JAJSAA010000275.1 GCA_024274995.1 Deltaproteobacteria bacterium | reverse complement strand
TATTGTGAGGTAGCCGATGGTTTCCGGGCCTATAAGGTGGCGGAGCACAGGCATACCCCGGAAATAGAGCAGGAGTTGTCTCTTCTGACCGGTGAAGATATCACCGTCTCTTTTACCCCTCACCTGCTGCCCATGTCCAGGGGGATTTTAAGCACCATTTATGCCGATCTGAAAACTGATGTCACGGATGCTGACGTCTTTGCCCTCTATGAAGAGTTCTATAAGGACGAATATTTTGTTCGTCTTTGTCCGCCGGGGCAATTACCAGCTACACAATATGTGCGGGGCAGTAATTTCTGCGATATTGGCCTGAAGGTTGATCCTCGTACCAAACGGGTGATAATTGTCTCGGCTATTGATAATTTAGTCAAGGGCGCGGCGGGCCAGGCAATTCAGAATATGAATTTAATCTGCAGCTTTAAGGAGAGCGAGGGCCTGCTTAATATCCCGATTTTTCCCTGACTGAGAGGTCTGTTCGGTGGGATAGTTTTCCCGGCCCCTTCCATAGGCAACTGTACGTCTTAACTACGTTTTAAATAATGAAGGAAAAGAAGAAGCAGACTTCGGCATTCGTAATTCGACATTTAATTTGTTAAATCAACCTGATTAACTTATCACTTTCCCGGTAAACTACTTCATAGTGGCGATTGCCAGACGGGCGGCCTTGGTCGAAGCCCCTTTTTGTCCCAGGCTGACGGCCACCTCCGCCAGTTCCCTTCTCATCCGCTGATTACCCGCGCCACCCGGCCAGATATCCTCTACGGCCTCTAAGAGGTTGGGGGCCGTAAATTCCTTCTGTAATAATTCTTTGACTATTTCTTTGCCGGCCACGAGATTGACAAGTGAGGCAAAGGTCGCCTTTATTAAACGGTGGCCGAGGAAATAGGTGAGAGCTGAGAGCCGGTAGCAAACCACCATCGGAGTTCTTAGAAGGGCCAGTTCCAGAGTCACCGTTCCCGAGGCTGCCATGACCAGGTCTGAGGCGGCCATCAGCAGATAGCGGTCCTCCGTTATAATTTTAAGAGGTAGATTGATTCCTTCAATGAGGGGGGCTAAGTCCGCCTGTTTGAGGCTGGGAGCCAGGGGCAGGAGAAAGGTGAGGTCGCGATGCCGTTTTTTAAGCAGGGCGGCGGTTTTTAAAAAGATGGGCAGCATGGCCTGGATCTCTTTCCGGCGGCTGCCCGGCAACAGACCAATGAGGCGGCAGCCCGGCGCGATATGATGGCGGGCTCTGAAAGCGCTTATGGCCTGGTGGTCAGGCCGTTTTACCTGATCGACGAGGGGATGACCAACAAATTCCACCTGCCGCAGACCGTGGCGCTGAAAGAATTCCTGTTCAAAGGGGAGAATAACGGCCAGCTTGGTGACTCGCCGGGCAATGGTTTTCACCCGGCCCTGACGCCAGGCCCAGACCTGCGGACTGATATAATAGAAGACGGGGATGCCCAGCTTTTTGGCCTTGGCGGCCAGGATGAGATTAAAATCCGGGAAATCAATGAGGATGAGGAGGGCGGGGGAGCGGCGGCGCAGATATTGGCCTATACCCTTCAAGGCCCGGCGGATTACATTAAGCTGCGATAAAACCTCGGCAATGCCCACTACGGCCAGCTCCTCGGCCGGAAACATTACATCTACCCCAGCCTGGCGCAAATAACTTCCACCTACACCCCGAAAATTAAGCTCGGGACGTAGTTTAAGCATCTCTGTTACCAGTCTGGCACCATGCATATCGCCGGAGGTTTCGCCGGCGACGATGATGACCTCATTATTATTGCCTGTATTGCTGGTCAATTTACGGGCCGTTCTGGATTTTATCGAGTTATGAGATCCGGGTGCTCGGCGCGGAAATCATTAATCAGTTCAATTATCTGGTGGGCGATCTTCAGGGCCAGACGCCCCTCTCGACCGCTGACCATGGGGATACTGCGCTCTCTGATATTGAGGACAAAGGCCTTTAATTCCGTTTCCAGGGCATCATCGGTAAAGGTGAACTGCTTAGTGTCGTCACGGGGTAGGCCGTTGCCGGCCTGGTTGGTGGGTAATTGTTTACTTACCCAGATCTCTTTTTTGCCGTAATCAAGGGAAATATAGGACTCCTGCTGAAAGATGCGTAATTTCCGGGTACTGGTCTTGGAGACCCGGCTGGCGGTGAGATTCGCGGTGCAGCCATTCTCAAAGACCAGTCTGGCGTTGGCCATGTCTGAGGTGTCGGTAATGACAGAAGTACCCATGGCCAGGACATGCTTCAATGGTGATTTAACTATGTTCATGATAATATCCAAATCATGAATCATGAGATCAAGAGTGACATCAACATCGGCCCCGCGGGGGTTAAAGGCGTGCAGGCGCTGGGCTTCAATGAATATGGGATTGGTTATATATTGTTCCATGGCCATAACCGCAGGATTGAAGCGCTCAATATGGCCAACCTGGACGAGGCGCTGGCACGCTTCGGCCTTGCTTATAATGGCATCCGCCTCCTCCATGGTGACAGTCATGGGTTTTTCTATGAAGATATCAACCCCGTAATCGAGACAATCCAGGGCGGCCCGCGCATGTCCCTTGGTGGGCACCACAATGCTGACGGCATCGACCAGGCTCAACATTTTATGGTAATTGCTGAAATGCCTTGTCTGCATCTCCTGGGCTATTTGCAGGGCTCGTCCGGGGTGTGAATCAGCGACTCCCACCAGCTCGACGTCCGCCATAGCTTTGTATTTTTCAGCGTGAAAGCGGCCGAGATAGCCAACGCCAATCACCCCGATTTTTATTTTATTCATTGTTTATTGTTTTGTTGTAACTATTCAGGTGTGACTGTAAATTGCCCTAAACAGTTACGTTTTGTTAAAAAAAATTCGGGTGGGAAAATCAGTATTTCTGGTCGGCGTAGGCCAGCCAGCCTCCGGCCATGACCAGCTCCTGATCGAAAGGGTTCAGGGCAAAACTGGCGCGATGTTCGCCGTTACCCAGAGCGGTTATTTCCTGCCCCTTTAGATCAACTTTAAGTTCTTTGGCCTCGATGGCAAATATGGCCTCAATATCCTCTTGGGGTAATTCAATGGCCAGCATCCCGCAATTAAAGGTATTTTGGCGGAAAATGCGGGCAAAGCTCTCGGCGATGACCACGTTTATATTGTTTACCTCCAAAACCCATACCGCGTGTTCCCTTGATGAGCCGCAGCCAAAATTCTGCCGGGTAATAATTACCCTGGCCCCCTCAAGGCTGGCCTGGGGATTAAAACCATTGAGCTTCAAGTCTTCAAGGATATAGGGTTTTAAGGCCAACTTGGAATTTTCAGTCAGGTATTTGGCTGGAATTATCTCATCGGTATTGATGTCACTCCGATCAAGTAGTACACAGGCGCCACCAAATTCTTTCATTATGATTCTCCTTTGCTGCTCCAAGGCTGGCTTGTCATCCGGCCTGATTTATCATTTAGTTATGCGGCAGTCGTCCTACAGGCTGCGCGGATCGGTGATGACACCTTTGACAGCGGCAGCGGCGGCGGAAAGGGGGCTCATGAGGTGCACCATGCCGCCCTTGCCCATGCGGCCGTTAAAATTACGGTTGGTGGTGGAGGCGCAGACCTCGCCCTCGGCCAATACCCCATTACTCATTCCGAGGCAGGCCCCGCAG
Source organism: Deltaproteobacteria bacterium (assembly GCA_024274995.1). Classification (GTDB taxonomy): domain Bacteria; phylum Desulfobacterota; class Desulfobulbia; order Desulfobulbales; family VMSU01; genus JAADIV01. The sequence continues at coordinate 3,547 of JAJSAA010000275.1, read as the reverse complement.
GTGGGATTGGTAACACAGAATCCAGCCTGCATAAAGGTTTCGATAAGTCCCTCCTCTAAGGCCATGCTGTAAGTCTTGGGGGTGGCCGGTGAGACTATGCCCCGTACCCCGGCGGCTATTTTTCGCCCTTTAAGGATGGAGGCCGCCACCCGCAGATCCTCAATCCGGCCGTTGGTACAGGAGCCGATATAGACCTGATCAACAGCGGTACCGGACATCTCGGCGATATCCTTGACCTCATCCGGCTTGTAACCGTAGGTCACCTGCGGGGTCAGGGAACTGACCTCAAAGGTTAACTCTCCGGCATAATCGGCATCGGGATCGGAATGCCATTTTTTGAAATCTGCCGCTGCCTCTGCGCGGGAGGCATAATCGTCCTTGATGAAGGGCCACAGGTAGTCGGCGGTTACCATATCCGGCAGACATACGCCGCAGGTGGCACCGGCCTCAATGGCCATGTTACACATAGTCATCCGGGCGGCCATGCTCATTTCATCCACCACCGGCCCGCTGAATTCCATGATTTTGTCAGTGGCCCCTTTAACGGTGAGCTTTTTGATGATGCTCAAAATAATGTCCTTGGCAAAAACGCCTTCCGGCAGAGTACCGTTAAGTAATATTTTTATGGTCTCCGGGGTGCGGAAGGCACAGACGCCTTTTAAAATCCCCACCTCAAGGTCGGTGGTGCCAATCCCGGCGGAGAAGGCTCCAAAGGCCCCGTGAGTGCAGGTGTGAGAGTCGCCCATAATCACCGTGTTCCCCGGTCGGATAAAGCCCTTCTCTGGGAAAATGGCGTGACATACCCCGTTGGCGCCAATATCAAAAAAATCTTTGATCTTATGGCGATGAGCCCATTCCCGGATGATTTTGCCCTGCAGAGCGGTCTTGGAGTCCTTGGCCGGGGTTACATGATCGATAACGGCTTTGATCCTGTCGGCATTAAAGACCCGGTCCATACCCCGTTCCGTGAGGTCATTAATGGCGATGGGGGTGGTGATTTCGTGGCACATAACCACGTCAATATCCAGGATAGCGTTCCCAGCGCTGGGCGTATCCCGAAGGTGAGCCGCGAATATTTTTTCTGTTATTGTTTTGCCCATTTTATTCTCCGGAAAATCATTGTCCGCTGCTCCAAATGCAGCTTGATTTTTTCTTATTTTGCTTATAACAGGATAAGGGTTAAAAATAAAGCGATATCGGCGCTGTTATATACCTTTGGGGGGGGGTGCCGTGACGGCTGTAATTTACCTATGTCGTGGAGGAGCCTGATGCGACAGGTCCAGCAGCCGCAGAGGGCAATAAAAACATAAATCTGCCTCCCCGGGCCATTTTTTTACAGGAAGCAAAAAAAGATTGACAAAAACACCTGTAATGTTCATGCTGATGGGCATTACGTTAACCATGGATATGACAGCGAAAAGGGATTCCTGATTCTTCTCGCCTTGTTTATCCAAACACAGGGAGAAAATATAATGGATAAAATAAAGAAAGTTATTGTTCCGGTTGATTTTACAAGCACTATAGACAAGGTGGCTGATTATGCGGCTTCTATGGCAGACATGATGGGAGCTCAGGTCGTTTTTTTTCATGTGGTCAATGATTTTCGAGGCTATGACATGCTTTTGGTACACCCGTCTTTTGCCGTTATAAAACAGGAAATGAAAGATAAAACCGAAAAAAAGATGGTTGAGCTGGTGGAAAAGTATCAATACCTCAAGGGCGGTGTTTCCGGCAAAGTAGTTATTGGTAAGGCGGCTGAGGAAATTGTTGTCTTTGCCGCCAAAGAAAAGGCCGATATGATTATCATTGGTACCCGCGGTATTAAAGGGCTGGAAGAATTCCTGATGGGCAGCACTGCGAAACAGGTGGTCAATACCGCATCCTGCCCGGTTCTTACCTTCAATCCCTTCGGATTAAATAAATAAAAGGGTTCAGCGCAACATCTTGAGTGCTTTGGGAATGCAGGGGCGCTCCGTTCTCAGTGAGTGTCATTGTTTATGGGTAGTAAAAGAGGGCGGTTGGTGCATCAGGTTTGATGATATTGGACTGGGGTAAAGATATTAATTTGTTTTTGCCCCTTTGTTTTATTACGCCCCACGTTTTGGGCTCAAGATTTATTTGACCTGGCTCTGTGCTGTGGTATAATGGGCGGAAAGCTGACAAAGGAGGTAGGTCATGGTAATAGATCCGGCGAACCTTACTAACACGCACAACCAAACAGCTCCTGAGCGGGAGATAAATCCGGCGGTTCAGGTGGACAATGTCAACAATGAAGGCCTTTCCGGGGCCGGGAGGACAAGTGAGATCGGCCCGGCGGTGGTGAATAATATCTCCGCTGCCACCTTGGAAACCTCACGGGCGGTCAGTGCTCCGGAGCAGACGGCGGAATCCAGCCCAAATCATGATATTGTTGAGGCCCGGCGCCGACACCAGCTGCCGTCGGTTGCTCCGGCCCCAGGTGAGCCGCCCAGGGAGTCGCAGATTGACAAGACCATTTAGGGCGTCCCTGAAACGCTTATAAAGTCAAGAGTGTGGTTTGTTGAGTGCTTAAATTTGGTGGCTTTATCCCCGGTAGCCCAGTTCCTTTAGTACCCGGTTGCTCTTGGTCCAGTTCTTCTGGATTTTGACCCAGAGACGGAGCATAACCTTGCGCTCAAGGAGCCGTTCTATGTCAATGCGGGCCGAGGTTCCGATCTGCCGCAGTTTTTTACCCCCCTTGCCGATAATAATCCCCTTTTGCGATTTCTTTTCAATGAGGATGGTGGCATCAATAGTCACCAGATTACGGCCTTCTTCCTCTTTAAACCTGTCCACCACTACTGCCGTGGAATAAGGGATTTCTTTGGAGGTTAAAAGAAAGACCTTCTCTCGAATAATTTCTTCAATTAAAAATCTCTCGCTGGCATCAGTAGGGATATCCTCTGGATAATAGCGCGGCCCCATGGGCAGGAGCTTCAACAACTCTGCAATCATAATATTCGTGCCCTTGTTCTTCAGGGCCGAGATAGGGATGATGGCCTTGAAATCATGCAGGTTCTGGTAGGCCTCAATTATGGGGAGGAGCTGCTCTCTCGCCAGGAGATCGACCTTGTTAATCAAGAGAATTACCGGAGTTGCGGCGCGGGCCGCAGACAGGTAACTGGCGGGATTTTTGCCCTTTCTCGGCAGTGGCGCTACGGCGTCGACTATAAAGACGATTATATCTACCTCCCGCATGGTATCTAAGGCCGTTTTTACCATTTCTTGATTGAGCTCGGCGCTCGCTTCATGAAGACCGGGGGTATCTAACATGATGATCTGATAGCCCGGATCATTGATAATGGCTAATATGCGGTTGCGGGTGGTCTGGGGTTTGGGTGAGACAATGGATATTTTCTGTCCCAAAAGGGTATTCAGCAGAGTGGATTTCCCAACATTCGGCTGCCCCACCAGGGTTATGATCCCCGATTTTATAAGTTCATTTTGTTTCTCAAACATGTTAGTCTCAACTCTTTTTGTGAAAAATTATCAGTAGTGTCTAATTGGGTTTTTGCGTTAGGCCTGGATT
>JAJSAA010000274.1 GCA_024274995.1 Deltaproteobacteria bacterium | reverse complement strand
CCCGGTAATGGCAATGAGTTGGGAACCGTACTCCTGAATTTCGGCCATGGGGGCCTGTACCTTGATTATCTCGCCGTCTGGGGCGGAATCCATCCCCATAACCCGGCCGCGGCGGCTGTTAATATCACCGATGACATCGCCTACATAGTCTTTGGGCACAGTAATGGTGAGGTTCATTATCGGCTCTAATAATATTGGCCTGGCCTCTAAGGCCCCCTTTTTAAAGGCCATGGAACCGGAGATTTTAAAGGCCATTTCCGAGGAATCGACATTATGAAAGGAACCGTCCACCAGTGAGACCTTGACATCAACCATTGGATAGCCTGCAATTACCCCCTTGACGATGGCCTCTTGGACACCTTTGTTGACGGCTGGTATATACTGTTTAGGGATTACGCCGCCGACAATTTCATCGACGAATTCATACCCCCCTCCCCTGGGCAGGGGCTCAATCTGCAACCAGTTATCGGCATATTGACCCCGACCGCCGGACTGCTTTTTATGCTTGTACTGCACCCTGGCTTTACCGCGAACAGTCTCCTTGTAGGGTACTTTGGGCAGTTTTAGCTCCATGCCAACCCCGAATTTGCGTTGTATCTTCTCGCCAGTGATCTGCAGGTGAATTTTACCGGTGCCGGAAATTAAGACCTCGTTGGTCTGTTTCTCCCGGCCCAGCCGCAGGGTGGGATCTTCGGCCAGCATCTTGCTGATGGCGGCAAAGAGCTTATCCTCGTCATCCTTTTTGGCACCTGAGACCGCATAAGTGACGGTGGGGCGTAGAGCTTCCGGCATTTCAAAGATTACAGGCTGCTCTGCAAAACACAGGGTATCGCCCGTTTCAGTATATTTTAATTTAGTGACTGCGGCGATCATTCCGGCTCCCACCTCCTGCACCGGCTTATGCTCTTTGCCCTCCATAGTAAGCAACTGGCCAAATTTTTCATTTTTGGCCTTATTGGCATTATAGAATATATCACCGGATAATTTACCGGAGATAACCTTGAATATGGTCAGACGGCCAGCGTAAGGATCGGCCATGGTTTTGAATACCAGGGCCGAGAACGGGGCATCCGTTGTGGGCTGCAGCTCAATTATATCATTGCTGCCGGGGACGGTGCCGATTCTGGGCGACATTTCAGCCGGGGCTGGCAGGAGATCGATAATGGCGTCTAAAAGTGGTTGAATCCCCATGTTGACGGCGGCTCCGGTTAATACTGGGCATAATTTTGCCTCTCGTACCGCCCGTCGCAGACCTTCTTTAATCTCGCTGTCCTTTAAGCTGCCTTCTTCCAGAAATTTTTCAATAAGATCGTCATCTGTCTCTGCCACGGACTCCATGAGTGCTTCACGCCAAACCGTGGCCTCCTCCACCATCTCGGCCGGGATTTCGGCCTCCGTAAATTCTCCGCTTTTATCTTTGAGGAGTGCCTTTAAGGTCAGCAGGTTGATAACTCCCCTGAAATTGTCTTCCGCTCCTATGGGGATTTGGATTACCGCAGTTTTAAAGGGGAGATCCTTTTTGATTCCATTTACGGCGGCATTAAAATCAGCCCGTTCACGATCCATTTTGTTGATGAAAATAAGGGCGGGCCGCTGGTTGTTGAAGATAAAGTCAGCGATCTTGGCAGTCTGGTTTTTGATGCCTAACACGGCGCCAACGATGAAGACGGCGCTGTCAACCACCTGGGCCGCAAAAAAGGCGTCATTTAAAAAATTGTCATCGCCGGGTGTATCGGTGAGAAATATATCGTGTTTTTTCCAGGTACAGCGGTTGAAAGAGGAATTTATACTGAGTTTATGGCTGATTTCCTCGGGTTCAAAATCCATCAGCGCTGAGCCGTCATCGACCTTACCTAAACGGGAGTTCTTCCCGCAGGTATATAATATGGCCTCCGCGAGGGAGGTCTTGCCGCATTTACTGTGCCCGAAGATACCAACGTTTCTGATAAGACGTGCTTCTTTCATGAAACCTCCTCCTTGCTGTTATGGCAGACCTGATGAATATTATAGCCTTTATGGCTAATATAATGCGCCGGGCTTGTCAATTGAAAAACTTATTCGCAACACCGGGGGCCTTTGCCTGACCAAAGCTCTATTTTGTGAACTTGGTGCCCGGTTGATATAAAATTGTGTTATAATTAAATTTGTTTGGTTCGTCAGCCTGGTAATAATTACGGCTAAGAGCTGAGAGTAAGTTGCAGTCCTCCCTAAATAATTACGTAAAAACTAAAAAAGAGAGAAGGCGGAAAGGAGAAATACTGAGATGAAGGGCATTTATATTCAATTGTTCAGCATTCATGGTCTGGTACGTGGTGAGGCCCCGGAATTAGGCCGGGATGCCGATACTGGTGGTCAGGTAAAATATGTTCTGGAGTTAGCTCAGACCCTGGGCTGTCGGCCTGAAGTGGCCCAGGTCGATCTCTTTACCCGTCTTATTGAGGACAAAAGATTATCGCCATCTTATGCCAGACCTATTGAGCCTCTTAATGACAAGGCTCGGTTGATCCGCCTGCCGTGCGGCGGGCGGAAATATATCAGGAAAGAGCTGCTCTGGCCCCATTTGGATGAATTTGTTGACCGCACAGTACGTTTTATCCGCGATGAAGGGCGGATTCCTGATTTTTTTCACGGTCATTATGCCGATGGCGGTTACGTGGCTCAGGAACTGGCCCGTATTTTTGGGATGCCCTTCATCTTTACTGGGCATTCCATGGGGCTACATAAAAAAAACCGGCTGTTGAACGAGGGGGCCAAAGAGCAGGAATTACAACGTAAATACCAGATTAATTACCGTATAGAGGTAGAGGAAAAGCTCATTGAGAATGCCGAGTTGATCATCACCTCCACCAACCATGAATTAAAAAATCAATACGGTCTTTACCGGAATCATGAGAGCGGCCGCTACGCCGTTATT
>JAJSAA010000273.1 GCA_024274995.1 Deltaproteobacteria bacterium | reverse complement strand
GCCGGGCAGGGGCGGCTGGTTGATTAGTATTCCGCATTCCATATTTTTTCGCGTTCTGAAATCAAAAAAGGAGTAAATAATGTGTCGTCTATCTATGAAAACAGCTATTGAGCCGTTTTCGCCCTATACCGTTCTCCAGGCTATGGAGGCCATGCAGGAGGGGTATGACGGCAGCGGCCTGGGCCTGCTGCTGCGGGGCATGAAGTTTGCCGATTTTAATTACCAGGCCGATGAGCCCATTTTGTCAGGTATCGCCCATAGTGAGGCCGCCCTTCATCGTCTGGACAAGATGTTGCAGGAGAGGGGCTATACCTTGAAGTATGATCATGAATTTCAGGTACGGCCAGAGCTTATTGAGGCGAAGGATCGCCATAAATATTTTCTAAGGGTCTATAAACGTCCCCAGGCCTGGAAGGGCTGGAGTACGGAACAGATGGAGAATGAGTTAATGCTCACTCGTCTAACTCTGCGGGAGGACGGCCTGCGAGACAATGATCTCACCGTTTTTTCCTTCTGGCCCGATGTGGCGATTATCAAGGAGGTGGGCTGGCCCCTGATGGTCGGTGATGCCTTAGGGCTTGACGATAATCGGATAACCGCAAGAATCTGCATGGCTCAGGGACGGCAGAATACTAATTACGGCATCAATCTCTATGCCTGTCACCCCTTCTTTATCCAGGGAATCGGTACCATGACCAATGGCGAAAATACAGCCTTTGTCCCCATTAAGGAGTATCTCACCGGTCTGCATCGTCCTGGTTATGTGGGTTATCAGAGTGATTCCGAGGTCTTTGCCCATATACTTCATTACGTTACCAAGGAGTTAAAGCTGCCTTTGGAGGCCTATAAGCATGTAATCACTCCGTTGAAGACCGAGGAACTGGAGAATCATCCCCAGGGCCGTTTTCTGCGCGGTTTGCGGGATGCTTGCCGGCGGATGATTATTGACGGCCCCAATTGCGTTATGGGCTCCATGCCCGATGAAACCTGCTTAATGCTCATGGATACCAAGAAGATGCGGCCGGCGACCATCGGCGGCCGGCCAGGAGAATGGGCCATGGCCTCGGAGATGTGCGGGGTGGACGCCATGATTCCCGACCGTGACAAAAGTTTAGATTTTCAGCCAATGAGAGAAAATACGGTGATTGTTCCCGCTCACCGAAAGGAGTTTGTAATATGGTCTCAATTCGATCCATACCCTCTACACCAGGCAGCCTGACCTATAACGACCTGCCCTGGATAATAGAACACCGAGAGGATAGATGTACCCTCTGCGGTCGTTGTACCTCCATTTGCCCTACCCAGAGTCTGCATCTGACCTACCACCGTCAGAGAATGCCGCAACTTGGTATCTTGAAGAAAAAACGCGGTAGCGAATACCGAACCTTTACCGGGATAAGGCAGAGTACGGATTTGGAGCATCGCTGCACCGGTTGCGGCATGTGTTCCATGGTCTGCCCCAATGAGGCCATCGGCCCGTTTCCTAACAGCAACGATGACCGGGTGCGTTTTCACAGCCATCAAAAAGGTGAGGCCTGGAAACGGGGCGGCCGCCGTAATGACCGGCACAGCCTCCTGGACCAGCTGTCCTTTAATCGGATATCCATGCTCACCGATCCGGCCCTGGATGCCGGCCGCCATGAGTTTTACCTGAATACCATCCTGGGCCGGGTTTTGCCGCCGGAGGAATATATCCGCCGCCAGGCCGCCGGGGAGTGGATACCGCCCACGAGGGAGATATTCCCCTTTATTATCGGCTCCATGTCCTTTGGGGCTCTGTCACCTAATATGTGGCTCGGACTGCTGCAGGGGGTGGCCTATTGTAATGAGGTCTTAAATATTCCGGTGGTTATGTGTACCGGTGAGGGGGGCTGTCCGCCCTGGGTATTGAAGAGTCCCTTCCTTAAATATCTCGTTCTGCAGATTGCCTCCGGTTATTTCGGCTGGGATGAAATCATCCGGGCCATCCCGGATATGCAATGCGATCCGGCCGCCATTGAGATTAAATACGGCCAGGGGGCCAAGCCCGGTGACGGCGGGCTGCTCATGTGGTTCAAGGTCAGTCAGCTTATTGCCCGTCTGCGTGGTGTGCCGGAGGGGGTCGATCTGCCTTCGCCGCCAGTGCATCAGACTCTCTATTCCATTGAGGAGAGTGTGATGAAGATGATTCAGACGCTCTCCATGGCCTGGGATTTCCGGGTGCCGGTCTATCCCAAGATATCCGGCTCCACCTCGGCAAAGGCGGTTCTGAATAATCTGGTGCGTAATCCCTACGCCTCTGCTCTGCTCATTGACGGTATCGACGGTGGGACGGGTGCGGCCTATAATGTCAGTATGGATGCCACCGGGCATGCCATTGCCTCCAACCTCCGTGATTGTTATCTCGACCTGGTGGCCCAGGGCAAACAGAATGAGATTCCTCTCTTTGCCGCTGGCGGGGTGGGCAAAAATGGCAACGTCACCCAAAACGGTATGGGGCTCATTATGTTAGGGGCCTCCGGGGTGCATATCGGTAAATACATCCTGCAGGCTGCGGCCGGCTGTCTCGGCAACGAGAAAAACCGGTGCAATGTCTGTAACCTGGGAATCTGCCCCAAGGGTATTACCAGTCAGAATCCTAAACTCTACCGCCGCCTTGATCCCGACCAGGTGGCGCAGAGAGTAGCCGATGTCTTCATGGGGATTCGTACTGAGATGAAGAAGATTATGGCCCCTCTGGGCCGTTCCCAGAGCCTGCCCGTCGGCATGTCCGATGCCCTTGGCATTGGCGATGAGGCCGCGGCGAGGCGTTTAAATATCAGGTACGTCTGCTGAAACAGGAAACAGGAAACGGAGATCAGGAATCGGGATGCAGGGTGCAGGAGTCAGGCGGCAGGATGGGTACCCGTAGGGGCGTATTGCCATACGCCCGACATACTAAATCGCATAATTTGTCAAAGGAGTAAGATGGTGCAGGGCACTAATGACGCTATAATTGTTAAAGGTATTGACGAGAACGGCCGGCGGATAAGCTCAAAGGTCTTTGAAGAGCTGGTGCAGGACGCTTTCAAAAAATCGTCAAATCTAATCTTAGAGACCTACGGTCAGCATAATGTTGGCGGCCGTCTGCTTAATGCCACGGATCCCATCGATATCAAGGTTTCAGGGCCGGTGGGCCAGCGTCTCGGTTGTATGGGGCGTCCCGGCACCACCATTTATTGTGACGGGCCGGCCTCGGACGATGTGGGCTACCTCAATATTGGGGCCGATATTATTGTTAACGGTCATGCCACCAACGGGGTCTGTAACGCCATGGCCGAAGGCCGGGTGATGATTAACGGCTCCATCGGCTCCCGTGGTCTGACTATGACCAAGTGGAACCCCGAGTATAAGCGGCCTGAACTATGG